>CALFYA010000115.1 GCA_937952925.1 uncultured Moraxellaceae bacterium | reverse complement strand
CGCGAGTGCTAACATCGGCGCAAGTGCCGTGGTGTCAAGCACAAAGCTGATGGTGGTAGCAGGGGATGGATTGCCGGCCACATCGACCTGACGCACATACAGGGTATGACTACCATCGGCAAGGGTGGGGACGCTGACCGACCATGTTTGACCATCGACGCTGTATTGCGCCGTACCATCGGCATCAAGACCGGTGACCGTCAATTGCGCAACCGAGGTCACGCCATCGGTGTTTGAGCTGCCGGTGTCTTGCGCCAGTGCCACTATCGGTGCCGTGTTCGGTGCAATGGTGTCAATCACAAAGTCAAAGCGTTGTACTGCACCCACGTTATCAAAGGCGTCAGTCTGACGCACATAGACAGTATTGGCACCTTCCGTTGTGGTGGGTGTGGTGGTTGACCATGTGAGGTTGTCGCTGCTGTACTCGACGAGTGCGCCGGCTTCAGCCACCACCTGCAACACGCCCTTGCTGCTGATCGCATCAATTGCACTGATACCAGTGTCATCTAACAAGCGAACTGTGGGTGCATCGGGTGGGGTGACATCGGGATATTCGGTTGACCAATTGGCGTTGATCACCCCAAGCAACTGGGTACGATATGCGCCTCTTAAAGAGGTTTCACCGAGCGGTGGCAAGGCCAAATTAGCCATCGCATCAACCAAGTTCTGGACATGGATCGCACTCAAATAACGACCATTCCCCGACGCAAAGATCTCAATGCGATTGGCTTTGTCGCTATACCAGTCTTGGATGGTGGCTTGATCAGTGGTGCCGATGATGGTGACCACCAGATTGTTGCCTTGGCGGCTAAACCACAACTGTTCTTGTGACACTGCACCGGTAAATTGCAGCACATCGTGAGTGTTGACGGTACGATCTTGATCAATGATCAAATCGGCTTGACCGCCACGCGTCATCAGGTAGGTATCAGCCCCTTTGCCACCAATCAATGTATCGTTGCCTGCGCGACCATCCAATTGGTTGCGTTGATCATTACCGGTCAGGATGTTGTCGAGTTCGTTGCCACGTGCATTGATGGCATTCTCGCCGGTCAGCTGGGCATGCTCGATATTGGCATCCAAAATATAATGGATCGAGCTTTGGACGGTGTCGATGCCTTCATTGGCCAACTCGGTAATCACATCACCGGTATTGTTGTACACATAGGTGTCATCGCCGGTACCACCGGTCATCCGGTCGGCAGCAACGCCCCCATCCAGCAGATCGTTACCCGCACCACCGGTCAGTTGATCGTCGCCATTGTCACCAAACAGCCGATCATCACCATCGCCCCCATCGGCAATATCGTTGCCACCGCCCGCCAAGATGGTGTCATCGCCAGCTTTACCCAAAAAGCTGTTGTTCATCTCGTTGCCGGTCATGTGGTTGTTTAACTCGTTCCCATGCGCATTGCTCGCATTGGTACCGGTCAAAATCACATTCTCGATATGGCTGCCCATGATGTAGTGGATCGAACTCTTGACGGTATCAATCCCTTCACCAGCCAACTCAGTGATCACATCACCCGAGTTGTTGCGCACATATACGTCATCGCCAGTACCGCCGACCATCAGGTCGCCATCAGCACCGCCATCAAGTTCGTCGTTGCCTGCTCCACCAAACAACTGATCGCGACCCAAGCCGGCACGGATCACATCATCCCCATCCAAACCGGTCAGGATGTTGTTGCCACTGTTGCCCAAAATAATATTGTTCTGCGTATTGCCTGTCGCTGCTGCATCAGCACTACCGGTCAGCGACAGATTCTCAAGATTGGCACCCAAGGTATAGCTTTGGCTGCTGATCACATTATCGATACCTTGATCAGCAAGCTCTGTAATTTGCGTACTGGCGTTGATCACATAGGTGTCATTGCCCGCACCACCTTGTAAATGCAAGTTGGTCGCGGTATCTGCCAAACGGAAAGTGTCGTTCTGATCACTGCCGACAACGGTATGCACCATCGGTTGACCCAAGGCATTAAACTGTTGGCGATAAACCCCGAAACCCGACCCATCTTGCAGGTTGGATTGCCAAGTCACCACAAAGCCACCATCGGCTAATGCGGTCAGGGCAGGTGCAACTTGGTCATCAGTGGTGGTGGTATTCACCACAAACTCTGCACCCAAGGCTGTGCCATTGGCGGCAAACACTTGACCAAACACCCCACCAGCCGAACCATCTTGCAGATCCGACTGCCACACCACCACATAACCGCCTGACGACAGCGCAAGCACGCGTGGGGCACGTTGGTCATTAACAGTCGTGCTGTTGACCAGCGTCTCAACGCCGACACGGCTGCCTGCCACATCATAGCGCTGCGCGTAGACGCCAAAGCCCGAACCATCTTGCAGGTTGGACTGCCATGTCACCACAAAGCCACCATCGGTCAGCGCCGCGACGCTGGCAAGTTGCTGACTATTGGCCGTGGTGGTATTGACCAAAAACTCTGATCCAACCGCCTGACCCATCGCATCATAGCGTTGACCATATACCCCAAAGCCCGAACCATCCTGACGGTTCGACTGCCACACCAACAGATAGCCACCATCATTGAGCGCGGTGCTTGATACCCGAGTCTGATCAAATGCCGTCACCGTATTGATCCGCGACTCCCCGCCAACCAAGCCACCCGCCGCATCATAGCGCTGTGCATAAATGCCATAGCCCGAACCGTCTTGCAGGTTCGACTCCCACGCCACCACAAAGCCGCCATCGGCCAGTGCCGTCACACTCGGACGACCTTGAATCTCAAGATTGGCACTGTTGACCAAAAACTCAGCACCGATCAGGCTGCCATCTGCACCAATGCGCTGTGCATACACCCCTGTATCAGCGCCCTGAATCGACTGCCACACCGCCAGCACGCTGCCATCAGCCAACGTGGTCAATGACGCCAAATTCTGATCATCGCGAGTATAGGTATTGACTCGAAACTCCCCACCCACCGCTTGACCCATCGCATCAAAGCGCTGTGCATAAATGCCCAAACCAGAGCCGTCTTGGATATTCGACTGCCATGCCACCATGTAGCCACCATTGGCCAGCTTGGTGACCGTTGGTGCCAACTGAAAGTTGGCCGTCGTGGTGTTGACGCGGGTTTCGCCAATCAACTGCCAAGTGCTATCACGAAACTGCACCCGCTCAATGGCCGTCAGGGTATCGGTGCCTTCGTTGCCATCGGCGGTATTGAGGTCTTTAATCTGGAGTTGACCATGGGCATCACGGCGGATCTGTACATCCGCATTGGCCGCTTGATAAACCGCAGTATCTACGCCGGCCTGACCATCCATCACATCATTGCCAAGCGT
>CALFYA010000114.1 GCA_937952925.1 uncultured Moraxellaceae bacterium | reverse complement strand
CGCACCATCGGCACTCAAGGCCATGCCATACGGGCGGCTAAAACGTGCTGCTGTCCCTGTTGCATCAGCAAAACCTGCTTGATTCGCTTGGCCTGCCAATAGCGTGATCGCTTTGGTCGTGGGATTGAGCACGCGAATGGTGTGATGCGCCAGATCACTCAGCGCAATCCGTCCATCTGCCAAGGCGAGTAACCCACGTGGACGCCCCACATCGCGTACCACCACCTCAAGTGCACCCTCGCCCGTCAGGGTCATTTTCCAAATCGTACCCGTGTTGGCGTTGCGCTCACCCTTGTCGTTACCATCGGTTTGTACAAATAAGCTGTTGCCATCCGGCGCTAAGGTCAGGCCAAATGGACGTTGAAAATTGGCTTGTTTGATCAGGGTGTCGACTTGACCAGACGGGCGGATGCGTCGCACTGCATCATTATCGTAATCTGCCACATACACGGTGCCATCGCTGGCAACCTCGACATTGACCGGATTGCTAAACCGCGCTTGTGCCAATCCACCATCGGTGAGTCCTGCGTCGCTACTGCCCAAGACCGGCACACTCGGCACAGGAGTTGAGGGCAGCATCGTGCTGTCATCATCGTGATCATTGTGGCATGCCCCTAGCCCTGCCAAACTAATCAACATGACCCCTCGACCACAGATTGTTTTTAGCATCGACATGTTGCATTTCCTCGCAGTGGTTTTGATTTGAGCTTCTTTAAAGATACGCCAAATCAGCGCCAAGCCATAGTACTACAACGCAGTAGATGTAACCAACTGTGCCGCCCAGTCACCGGCTTGAGTCACCCGTTGTGCGGGTGTGCCATGGGTCACTTCCACCATCCGATACCCCTGCGGATTGGCCTGCAAGACCGTCGAGGTACGCGTGCCATACACCGGTGTGACAATACAAATCGGCGACAACAGCCGCTCCCACTCAAGGCCAATCCCCGTGTCGGGCAACTCATCATCGGCGGCGCAGGTCTGGTCGGAGAGCACCGCAAAGGCCGCGTCTAGCTGCTCGGGTTGCGCTTGCGCAAACAGTGGTAATACCTCTTGGGTGACCCGACGGCGTAAGCGCTCCACCTTAGGCCACGGCGTATCCAGCAAGGCATTGGACAGCACATATAGCCCTGCACCGAGCGGCGTCGGCGCGGTGCCGCGATTACTCACCACCACCGCCTGCTGCATCGTCCCCACAATCAAGTTAAAGCCAGCATAGGCCTGCAAATCAATTTGGCGAGCAAATTCCATTGGCGATAATGCACTGTTTAAAAATGCATTGACCAACAAGCCCCGCGATTGCTGTTCGGTCGGCGGAGATTTTTGCCGATAGTTGGTCAACACTGCCCAACGTCCACTTGGCGTGATGCCGAGCCACGTGCCATCGGCTTGTAAATCGCGTCCAGCGATGATTGGCTGATCTGCCCATACGGCGAGTGGCGCAGTCGGTCTGTGAAAAAACTCATCTCGATTGTTGAGCAGTAATAACGGCGTATCGGGCAGAATTTGCCACGCCAAAGCCACGATACACATGCACTATCCTGTCCGTCATGAGAATTAGGCTAGAATGCCGCAACTTTCTGTGGGCAACAATGACGAGCCGTTCATGCTGACCTATCCCAATATTGATCCAGTCGCACTTGACCTTGGATTTCTCAAAATTCACTGGTATGGCCTGATGTATTTGCTGGCCTTTGCTTGTGCGTATGGCCTTGCCACTTACCGTGCCAAACAACGCGACGGTTGGAACGCCGATATGGTGTCTGACTTGGTGTTTTATGGTGCGATGGGCGTGATTTTGGGCGGTCGTGTCGGTTATGTGCTGTTTTACCAATTTGATCGCTTTTTGGCTGAGCCGCTGTGGCTGTTTAAAGTCTGGGATGGAGGCATGAGCTTCCACGGCGGCTTTATTGGCGTGATGCTCGCGATGGTGTATTTTGCCAAACGCTACCAAAAAACCACGTTTCAGACCCTTGATTTTATTGCCCCTTGCGTCCCAACTGGCTTGATGTTTGGGCGAATTGGCAATTTTATTGGCGGCGAGCTGTGGGGGCGTCCGGTCACTGATCCAACCTATCCGTTTGCGATGGTATTCCCGTATGTCGATGAATTGCCACGCCATCCCTCACAGTTGTATCAAGCGCTTGGCGAAGGGCTGATCTTGTTTATTGTGCTGTGGTGGTTTTCCAGTAAACCGCGCCCACGGATGGCGGTGTCTGCGCTGTTTTTGACTGGCTATGGCATTGCGCGGTTTACCGTCGAATTCTTCCGCGAACCCGATAACGGTCAGTTGTTTATCGCTTGGATGAGCAAGGGGCAATTCCTCACCATTCCGATGATTGTGATTGGCCTGTGGATGCTGTGGTATAGCTACCATCGTGGTATTTATGACTGGGGCAAACTCAGCAAATAAGCGCACAAGGCTGGATTCGTCCAGCCTTTTTTCTTGTAGTTTGCCATCGCAATCCCCACACTTGCCCCATCTTGATTTGGCTGATCTGACATGCAAAATGATACCTTACTGTATGCCCTTGCGGTGGATGCAGACGCACTCCCTGAGCACTTTGAATCTTTGGATGAAGTCGTCGAATTTTGCCAACGCGCCACCAACCCAACAGCGCCTGATTTTCTCAGTCATGCCATGTATGGTTTGTCGGTGGGTCACTGCTATTTTTCGGTGATCAATGAAGTGGTGGAAATGGTCGGCCTCAAGCCCTTGGCATTTTTGAATGGCGACCGCTGCGATGATGCATTTGAACGCGATGATCGTGATTCTGCCCTTGCGGTCTGCCAGCTCGACAGCGACGATATTCCCATCGTGATTGATGCGCTTGAGCATCTGCTCAACTTGGAAGAACCGTGGTTTAAGGTGTTTTTTGCCGCGCTTGAACCGCTTGATGCCGATATGGAAGAAGTCGGCGAAGCCTACGATATGGCCGATATCAATATGAATCTTAATAGTGGCTTGGGGATTGGTGGCGACTCGCCATTTTTTATTTTCCGTGCGCTCAAAACCTTACTCGCCGTGTGTCGACATGCCTATCAAGACGGGCTGCATGTGTTGTATGTGGTGGAGTGTGAGCATTAGGCTCTTGCTCCCTCTCCTTTTCAAGGAGAGGGCTGGGGTGAGGTGCTTTTGATGCAAACCACATTG
>CALFYA010000113.1 GCA_937952925.1 uncultured Moraxellaceae bacterium | reverse complement strand
GGCTTGACGCTGCGCTTCTTGTTTATCGCGTAGGGCTTTTTGTTTGGCATAGTCTTCGGCGGTGTAGGGCGATACTCGCTTGACGACAACCATATTTTTATCAAGTACTTCATAGCCATAGCGTAAGTGTTGCTCAGTGATGGTGCTGCTAAGAACCGGCACCCCTTGGACATAGGTACGATACCATTTTTTGCTAAATTTGCCCGATGCTGCGCTATTGTCTGGTGCAGCATAGACCGTACTCGGTACGATCGCCACACTACAGCTCACACTCAAAAGGACACCCTGCGATAGCGTGTGAATCAATTTTGATAAAGACTGCATGTCGCGTGGTTCCTCCAAAATAGAACAAAAAACTCAGCAATCCTGCTGATGATGCGTCAGGCGATTGGTATGCATCATACCGATTTTTGCGACGTGCTTCACGTCTAGGTGGTCAAAGTCATCTCGACGATTTGATCAGGTTCGAGCAATACCCGAAGGATTAAGGGTTTGTAAATACCCTACAGACGAAGATGAGGCAAGACATTGTCGTTGGCAAGACTTGTCAAACTGTGCTAAAACAGATTACAACCCGAGGGATACAAGATATCCTTAATTACGTAGGTTTTGCGACGTTGTGTTATCAGGAAGATCGAACCAATGGAAGAAAATTTTGATGGTTTAAAAGTGATGGTGATTGATGACTCAAAAACCATCCGCCGTACCGCTGAGACGCTGCTGCAAAAAGCTGGTTGCACGGTGTTTACCGCTGTAGATGGCTTTGATGCATTAGCAAAAATCGCCGATTCCAAACCTGATATCATTTTTGTTGATATTATGATGCCACGTTTGGATGGCTATCAGACCTGTGCTTTGATCAAAAACAACCAGACCTTCAAGCAAACGCCAGTGATCATGCTGTCGTCCAAAGATGGTTTGTTTGACAAAGCCAAAGGCCGTATCGTAGGGTCAGACGAGTATTTGACCAAACCGTTTAGCAAGGAAGAACTGTTCAGCGCAATTCGTCAGTATGTCGCTGATCGTGCCTAAGGAGTGTTTGCATGGCGCGGATTCTAGTGGTTGATGATTCACCAACCGAAACATTCCGTTTTCGAGAGATTCTGCAGCGTCACGGTCATGAAGTGATCGAGGCAAGTAATGGCGCCGATGGTGTCGCCGTCGCTCGCGCAGAGGTTCCCGATTTGATTTTGATGGACGTGGTGATGCCAGGGATGAATGGCTTTCAAGCCACCCGCCAGATCACGCGTGGTGCGGAGACGTCTCACATTCCTGTGGTGATTGTCAGTACCAAGGATCAAGAGACCGATCGGGTCTGGGGACGGCGGCAAGGTGCGCGTGATTATCTGACCAAACCGATTGACGAAGCCGCCCTCATGCAGGTGATTAGACAACTCTTATCGGCAGGTTAAGCATATGGCAGCCCGAGGCTTTATTGAGCTGCTACGACTCGCCGAGCGCGGAAGACAACGCGCTCGTGCCGGTCGTGATGGTGCAGCAGGACGCTGGTCTGGTGTGGCATTCGTGTTAAATGGCGCATATTACGTCGCTCCATTGGGTGAAATCGCCGAGGTGCTGAAGGTGCCTGAATACACCACCGTACCCGGCGTACAACAATGGCTTAAAGGCTTAGCGAACGTGCGTGGTCGTCTCCTTCCGTTGACTGATCTCTCTCTTTTTATAGGCATAGATCAACGCCGTCCTGATGCACGGCGTAAAATTTTGGTTGTTGACCAAAATGATCTCTTTAGTGGCCTGATGGTGGATGAAGTTCTGGGGATTCAGCACTTTAGTAAGCTCGGCTACTACCAAACTCAACGTGAAGTGCCCGCGGGGATTCAGCCCTATGTACAAGGGCACTTCGAGCGGGAAGGGCAGGTTTGGCATGTGTTCTTGCCTAGCCTATTAGCTGCAGATAGTCGTTATCTGAATGCGGCTGCCAAATAAGCAGCAAGCCAAGGACAAACCTGAAGAAAATCTAAGGGAGCAGGGACAATGAGTTCCGGGGTAAACAAGGCAAAAATTGGCCAAAACGCCAAGGCAGCACAGGCGATGAAGGCGCTGCCAGCGTATTGGCATCGTACCGCAAGCATTTTCGGTGATCCAAATCGCTCCAAGCGCTGGATGACGATTGGTTTGATCTCATTGATTGTGACATTGATTGCATTTGGTGTTTTGTTTTACAACGTGCCACGTAGCAACACCTTGATCAAAGACGTGGGTGAGCTGCGGGTATTGTCTCAGCAGGTTGCCAAAAATGCCACTGAAGCGGCGGTTGGTGGTAACGATGAGGCATTCGTTAACCTCAAAAACTCACAAAAACAATTTAGTGAACGTTTGGATAACGTCCATGAGATTTATGGTGACACCGCCACTGACATTCAGTTGGTCGATAAAACATGGGCTGGCATTGATGCCAAAGTCAACGACATTATTACCAATCAGCAAACCGTTAAAGACCTGCATGATTTGGGGATCGCGATTTCTGAAGTGATTCCAGAAATGCAGGCTGAATACAACTCGATTGTAGACGGCATGGTACGTAGTGGTGCGCCTGCAAGCCAAGTCGCACTGGCCAAAAACCAAGTGTTGCTGTCTGAACGGATTTTGCGTTCGATCAACACCGTACTCGCAGGTGACGAGTCCTCGGTATCTTCTGCAGACGATTTTAGCTCGGACGCCGAAGATTTTGGTCGGATCTTAGATGGTCAGCTCAATGGCGATAGCTCTTTGGGGGTTCTCAAACTTGATGATCCTGAACTGCGGGCATCCTTGGAGTCAGTCAAGACCTCTTATGATGAAGTGATTCGGAGTGCATCAAGTAAGATTTTGGTCAGCTCACCACAGATTTATCAAGTGCGTGAGTCATCCTCTAAGTTGTTTGTTGAGTCAGCGACCCTGCTGAACAACCTCACCACCCTGTCAAACGCGGTATCGAGCAGCTTGCGCAATATTGTACCGGGTTTGTTGATGCTCGGTGGTTTGGGCTTCTTTGCTTACTCCCTGTGGCGTTTGTTCATCATGCGTTCGCGTCTTGACCAAGAGCGTGCTTTGCAAGAAGCACAACGTCAGCGCCGTGAAGCCGAAGTCGAAGCTGAGCGTGCTCGTCAAATGCAAGACGAAAGCGAACGGAACCAGACCGCGATTTTGCGTCTGCTCGATGAATTGGGCGACTTGGCGGACGGTGACTTGACCGTCAACGCGACCGTATCGGAAGACTTTACCGGTGCGATTGCCGACTCGGTAAACTTCGCGATCGACCAATTGCGTTTGCTGGTATCTGCGATTAACACCACAGCGCTGCGTGTTGCATCGTCGTCTGAAGAAACACAGGCCACTGCTATGCAGCTCGCCGAAGCGTCCGAACACCAAGCGCAAGAGATTGCTGGTGCGTCAGCTGCGGTCAACGAGATGGCGGTGTCGATTGACCAAGTATCGGCCAACGCGATGGAGTCTGCATCAGTTGCGGATCGTTCGGTTGCGATTGCGTACAACGGTGCTGAGGTCGTACAACGGTCGATTGAAGGGATGGACACCATTCGTGAGCAGATCCAAGAAACTGCGAAACGGATTAAGCGTCTGGGTGAATCGTCACAAGAGATCGGTGACATCGTATCCTTGATTAACGACATTGCTGACCAAACCAACATCTTGGCGTTGAACGCGGCGATTCAAGCGTCGATGGCCGGTGAAGCCGGTCGTGGTTTCGCGGTCGTTGCCGACGAAGTTCAGCGTCTTGCGGAACGTTCCGCTGCTGCGACCAAACAGATCGAAGGCTTGGTGAAGACCATTCAAACCGATACCAACGAAGCGGTCATTTCGATGGAGCAAACCACTGCAGAGGTTGTGCGTGGTGCGCGCTTGGCGAAAGACGCGGGGGTTGCGCTCGGTGAGATTCAATCCGTTTCGCGCACATTGGCGGACTTGATTCAAAACATCTCCAACGCTGCCCGTCAGCAAGCGGCGTCTGCGGGTCACATCTCCAACACGATGAATATTATTCAAGAAATTACCACCCAAACCACTGCGGGTACGATTGCCACAGCGCGTTCGGTTGGTCAATTGGCGGAAATGGCGTCGGAGTTGCGTGAATCGGTTGCCGGTTTCAAACTGCCGGAAGATCAATTGGCTTAATCAAAAGGTGGGAGTATGGCGATAATGGAAGCCGCCAGAACCGCCAGCATGAGCGCCGAGCACTCGGCGCTTTGGCTGTCACTGATTGAATCACGGATTGGTATGGTGCTGCCGCAGTTGCAGCACCGACTCTTTGAAAGTCGCGTGTTCGATCGGATGCAAGCATGCGGGCTAGACATGAACAGCTACTATCAGTTGGTTCGTCATGATCGTGCCGAATGGCAGCGTCTGGCAGAATCATTGGTGGTACACGAAACTGCCTTTTTTCGACATCCTCCCTCTTATGATCTGGTGGCCAAACATTTGTCGCGCCTCAATCGTGATGTGCGGATTTGGAGTGTGGGCTGTGCAACGGGTGAAGAAGCATGGTCGCTGGCGATGACCGCGCGCCAACACGCGTTGCGTACCTATCGCGTGATGGCTACCGATATTAGTGAGCATGCATTACGCGTGGCTCGACAAGGTATTTATCCTGCACGCCGTGCCGACAGCATTCCCGATGCGATGAAGCTACGCTTTGGGCAGGCGTTGGCCAGTGGACAATGGCAAGTGAGTAATACCCTCATGAGTCAGGTGAGTTTTCACCTGCTCAATTTGATGGATGTCGCTCAGGCACCTTTTCGCCGGTTAGATGTCATTTTTTGTCAAAACGTCCTGATTTACTTTCGTAAATTTGATCGTCGAGACATCTTGGATGCATTGGCGCACCGACTCGAGTTAGGGGGAGTCTTGGTGTTGGGGCCGGGTGAAATGGCTGATTGGCAACATCCACAAATGCGACGCGTGGATCACGCCGGCACATTGGCGTATGAACGAATCAAGGCATGAATGCCGTTAGGCAAACGAGCAAAAAGTAATGAATCAGCAACAATCGTATATCGCGCTCGACTGGGTCAAAGATGCCCTTGATGAAACTCTTGCTGTCGTGCGCCAACAACTTGAGCGCACCAAGCAGATTGCAGATCTCAAAGAGGTCTGTGATGGCTTACATCAGGTGAGTGGGACGCTCCAGATTACACAGTTGGCCGAGCCTTTAGTGTTGGCTGAAACCCTTGAGCAGTTGGCACAAGCGATTATGGATCGCCAGCTCAATCTGAGCTTGCTGCCCGAATTGGCTTTGGGGGTTGATTTGCTGCGTGATGAACTCGATCAAATGCAGCGTACCAAACGTAGTCATTCGGTGGCAATTTATCGGATGGTCAATCACTATCGTCCCTTGCTTGCTCGTGACCCGTTGCGCCAACGTGAGTGGTTGCGTCCAGATATTTCGCTGATTATGCAAAGCTCATGGCAGGCTGATCCACTGGATCAAGCCGCGCGACGCTTGCTCGCGCGTGCCATGCGACATTATTTGCAGCGCGTCTTGACCAATCTTGCAGACGAGCAAGATTGGTCTACATTACAGCAAATAGCGGCTCACAGTGGTCACGGTGCAGCCACCGTACAACAAGCCGCCATGTGGCATGTGGCACAGACCCTGTATGCTGAATATGCACAACTCACATCGCCATTGACCACCCAAATGCGTCAGTTGTTGGTACGACTTGAGCGCAGCCTCAATCATGGGCTTGATGACGACTCCTTGCTTGCGGATATGTTGATCCACTTGGGGCAACAAGACGCCTTGCAAACGCCTGAAGCACGTCGTTTGCGTCAAGTGTTTGGTTTGGATGTGTCCATGGAAGCGGGGGCAACGCCACGCGTCTTGGAAACAGTCACCAAGCTGTTTGAGCAAAGTCTCTATGCGATTGATCATCAAAGCTTTACTGATGCCCATACCTATCTAGATGAAGCTAGTCGTCTGCTTGATGTCGCCGGATGGAGCAGTTTGTACGCATCTGCACAGTTGGTGCTCGACGAGTTGCAGCCCAATTTGATGCTCAAAGCATCGCATGCTGATCGTGTACGGCAAGATTTACAGCATCTGATCCAAACGATTACCCAAACTGTATCGATGATGTCTGCCAATGATGAAGATCAGCGGGTGGTCAATGATGCACGTCATGCTGCGGTGCGTGAGTCGCGGGCAGCGCTAGAGTCAGTCAAAGAATCACTCGCCGGTTATAGTCGTAGCCAATGGTCAGTCAGCCGCTTGGCCGCCATGCCAGACGCCCTGTCTTTGGTGCGTGGCGCATTTATTATGTTGTCCTTACAACGTCCCGCCGATCAGCTCAAAGAGATGGGAGAGCTGGTCAGTCGGGTGTTGTTGCGAGAAGGCTTTGAGCCAAATTGGAAGCAAATTGATTTGCTGGCCGAAATGGTCTCTGCGATTGAGTATTACCTTGATCAACTCGCAGGGCATTATCAAGACGACAAGATTTTAGATCGGGTTGATAAAGCGCTATCTGCGTTTGAACGTCCTGTCGTGGAAGCCGCACCAGAGCCGGTGGGTGGCGATAAGCTATTTCACGATCAGACCCCCCTTGCCGTGGTCGAGCAGGCGGTTGCGGAAACCAGTGCTGTGGTTGACACGACACCGTTGCCTGAAACAATCACTCCAGCTCCAGCTCCAGCTCCAGCTCCAGCTCCAGCTCCAGCTCCAGCGATCAGTGCCAAAGCCACCACCGTGCCCGCACTCGATTTGCCACAAGATGATTTTGACCAAGACGATGAAATCCGTGAGATTTTCATTGAAGAAGCTGAAGAAGTCTTGGAAACCATCCACGCCGAATTTCCAAAATGGGCAACCAATTTTTCCAATTTGGTTGCGCTCAAAGAGTTTCGACGAGGTTTTCACACCCTCAAAGGCTCAGGCCGTATGGTGGGTGCGCGTGTAGTGGGTGAGTTGGCATGGTCGATTGAAAATATGCTCAATCGCTTGCTCGACAATAGTGTGTCAGCCAGTGAGCACATGGTTCGCGTGATCGAGGACGTACTGGTTGCTGTCCCCATCATGGTGCGTGATTATGCAGAGGGCAATCAAAGCAGTATTGATCCAACACTGATGATTTTGCGAGCCATTGCACTGTCTAAGGGCTTGCCACCGCCTGATGGAGATGGTGATGGGGGTGGTCAACCAGAGCCGAGTCCCACCCAACCCGATCCCACCCCTGTTGAGGTGGCACAGGTTGAGCTGAGTACGCCTACGCCTGCACCCGTCGTGGCTGAGCTGGCACCGCGTGTGGCAGCCGCGCAGGTTGTGTCAGGCTTGCCGACCAATCATGGCATTGACATGCCAGTGGACGATTTTGACCAAGACGACGAAATTCGTGAAATCTTTATCGAAGAAGCCACTGAAGTTCTGGATACCATCCACGAGTATTTCCCAAAATGGGCGGCAGACTTTGACGATCTAGCATCCCTCAAAGAATTCCGTCGTGGCTTTCACACGCTCAAAGGCTCAGGCCGCATGGTTGGTGCCAAAGTGGTGGGTGAGTTGGCGTGGTCGATTGAGAATATGCTCAATCGCGTGCTCGACAACACCATCAAGGCCAATCAACCAATTGTGCAATTGATTGGTGATGTGCTCGCGGCGGTTCCCCCACTGGTTGAAGACTTTGCTCAAAGCCGTGCGCCCTCAATTGCGACCATCCCGATGATGTATGTCGCCAAAGAGCTGACCGCAGGGCGTGAAGTGGCTGATGTTGCACGTCTATCCAGTCCACAAGAGCTGATTGAAGACCATAGCATTGCCGTTGAGCAGGTGGCTGAGGCTCCTATTGACAGCAGCGTTGAGCAGATGAATGTCGATGACACGACAGATAAT
>CALFYA010000112.1 GCA_937952925.1 uncultured Moraxellaceae bacterium | reverse complement strand
GACCACCACTTTTAAACCACCGCGCTGAATGAGCATGTCGAATTCCCCTGCATCTGGCGCATCAATCAATAGGCGAAAATGGTAGCACCGCAAGCGCCTATGGCGCTGCGGATTTATTGCATTCTGGTGATTTTTTTCGAGCTTGCTGATCAATGGATAGGGGGAGCTGCCATCAGATCAGTGAGGGGATTTTGGCGAATGCCATTTGACAGCTTGAATTTCTGTCTCTCGTGCGGTGGTCAGTGGCGTTGGGGTGCTACATCGACTCGCACAGCTTGAGCACCCCGAATCACAACCACTAGATGCAGCAGGGCTGAGCCATGCGGCTATGCGCCCATAACCACGCTGCTGACACCACTGCGCTAGCCACATCAGCGATTGTCGGCGTTGATTGGGCAGCAGCTTACCGAGCACTACCACAATGCTCCACAGGCCAATCACTGCCAAAATCAACGTTTCGACCATCATTCACCCCTTAGCTTGTCAGTGCCACCGTCAATTGATAGGTGATTAATGCCGCACCATAGGCCAAGCCAAACAGATACACCGTCATCACCCCAACGGTACGCCATGAGCCTGTTTCACGCTTGACGGTCGCGAGTGTCGAGATACATTGAGGGGCAAACACAAACCACACCAGCATCGACAACGCGGTCGCCAATGACCACTGATCTGCAATCACTGTGGCGAGTAATGACGAGACTTCTTCTTCACTGCCGGACAACGCATAGACCGTCGCAAGTGCAGCCACAGCAACCTCACGCGCCGCCATTGCCGGAATCAACGCAATACAAATTTGCCAACCAAAGCCAATCGGGGCAAATAGTGGCTCCATCAAATGGCCCAGTTGCCCTGCATAACTATAATCAATCGCAGGCAACGTCGCGTTTTCAGGCGGTGCAGGGAAGGTTGCCAAAAACCACAGCAACACGGTCAGGGCGAAAATAATCCCACCCACCCGCTTGAGGAAGATCATCGCCCGCTCATACAAACCAATTGCGATGCTGCGCCAAGAGGGAATCCGATAGCTCGGCAACTCTAGCAGCAAGGCATGCTCACTCTTGTCTTTGCGGAAATACTTCATGAGCAGTGCAATGATCAAGGCACTGGCAATCCCGCCAAAATACAACGCAAATAGCACCACCCCTTGCAGGTTAAAGACTCCTGCAACGGTTTGATCGGGGATAAAGGCCGCAATCAAGAGCGCATACACCGGTAAACGCGCCGAGCAAGTCATCAGTGGAGCCACCATGATGGTGGTCAGGCGATCACGCGGATCATTGATGCTGCGTGTCGCCATAATACCGGGGACGGCACAGGCAAAACTCGACAGCAACGGAATAAAGGCGCGACCACTCAAGCCTGATTTAAACATCAAACGATCCAGCAAAAACGCTGCTCGCGGCAAATAACCAGACTCTTCTAACACCAAGATAAAAAAGAACAAAATCAAGATTTGTGGTAAAAACACCAACACGCCGCCCACACCGGCAATAATGCCATCAACCAACAGACTTTTGAGCAGACCATCGTTGAGTTGGTTGCCCACCAACTCGCCTAAACCACCAATCAGCCCTTCAATGCCCGCCATAAATGGCTCAGCCCATGCAAACACCGCTTGGAAGATAAAGAATAAAATCGCTGCGAGTAAGGCCAAACCAAACACCGGATGCAGCATCACACGGTCAATTGCATCGTCACGACGATCAGTCATGGTCGGCATGGTGACAGCCGCCGCCAGCAGCGCACGCACACGTTGGTGCAAATCTTGATCGGCAGGCGGTGGTGGTGGTGGCGCGGGAATCGCTTGTTCAAGCTGACCGAGCAGATGCTGAACACCAGTCGATTTTACCGCAATCGTTGACACCACAGGCACACCTAGCAGCGCCGACAATTTGGCTTGATCAATCACAATGCCGCGCCGTTCAGCGTCGTCCATCATGTTGAGTACCAACACCATCGGTCGACCCAAACGCTGGACTTCTAGCACAAAGCGCAAGTGCAATCTGAGGTTGGTCGCATCAACCACACACAGCAACAGATCAGGGATTTGTTCGCCTGCAACCTCGCCCAAGCAAATAGCACGGGTAATCGCCTCATCTGGACTCGTCGCATCCAAGCTATACGCACCAGGTAGATCAAGGATGCGCACCGCACGACCCGACGGCAACAGCACTCGGCCTTCTTTGCGCTCAACCGTCACACCGGCATAGTTGGCGACTTTTTGTCGCGTCCCTGTGAGGTGGTTAAACAAGGAGGTTTTGCCGCAGTTTGGGCTACCCACCAGCGCAACTTGTTGTAAAACCGTCGATTGACTCATGCCGTCAACTCCACCCGCACACGCGCGGCTTCGGAGCGTCTGAGCGCAAAACGGGTAAAGCCCACTTGCACCAAGATGGGATCTGCCCCAAACGGGCCGGTCGTAATCAAACGCACCGTTTCTCCATCAACAAAACCTAACGCGCGTAGGCGCTGTGCTATCGGATCATCAGCACCAACGGCATCCACAGCCGTCACCAAAGCCGAAGCTGAACGGGATAAATCAGAAAGTCGCACGGTGGCTTGCTCACCCTAGGTCGAGTTGAGAATAATTCCTACTCTCAAGCGTACCATGTTTTCAGCCAGTGCGGTGCAGCCGCTACAGCTTGAGATGCAATTTTTTCTGCAATAATTGCTCGGTCAGTTGTTGAGTGATTTGCTCAGGTTTATCAATGAAATCAATTAAATTAGCATGTCTTTTTTGCATAAATCCTTGATCTATCGCATGATCAATCTGTTGTTTTAGCCCCTCAAAATATCCCCATGCATTCCATGCCACAATCGGCTTGTCATGCTGACCCAATTGCTTCCATGTGGCGATCTCGGTCAACTCCTCCAGTGTGCCCAATCCGCCCGCCAGTGCCACGAATCCAGAGGCATATTCAGCCATACGTGCTTTACGTGTATGCATCGAATCCACCACCTCCAGCACTGTTAGGTGTTGATGCGCGATTTCATACGACAGCATAAACTCAGGAATCACCCCCACCACTGGTGCACCTGCTGCCAATAGGGTATCGGCCATCACCCCCATCAGGCCAATGCTTGCGCCCCCATACACCATGCCAAAACCCGCTTGTGCCAAACTTTCGGCGAAGTGTTGTGCGGCGGCTTGATACTCCGGTCTGCCCAATTGTGAGCCGCAATAAATCGCAATCAATGGCCGATCCACCGGATGTAAGCGTTCCACCATGTTTTATCACCTCCTCGTATCCAAAATTCACTAGTCGTTGTTCATAAAACGCGTTAGAACCGTGACATCCTCTTTTTTCAAGGATTGCTCATGAGCAACATCATCCGCGCTTATGCCGCACAGCATCAAGGTGGCAGTTTACAGCCCTATGAATTTGACGCAGGCGAACTTGCTGCCCACGACGTCGAAGTCCAAGTCGAATACTGTGGGGTGTGTCACTCTGATCTATCGGTGATCGACAACGAATGGCGCAGCAGCCAATACCCTGTCGTGGCCGGTCACGAGATTATTGGCACCATTCGCGCACTTGGCTCAGCCACGCGTGGCCTCCAGCTTGGTCAACGGGTCGGCATTGGTTGGACAGCGGCCAGCTGTCAGCACTGCAATCCGTGTATCAATGGCAAGCAGCACCTGTGCCCGACTGCACAAGCCACCATTGTGGGGCATGCCGGTGGTTTTGCCGACAAAGTCCGCGCCTCGTGGGAATGGGTGATTCCACTCCCTGATGGTTTGGATGCCGCAAGTGCAGGCCCGCTGCTGTGCGGTGGGATTACCGTGTTTAGTCCACTCCTCCAACACAACACCCTCCCCATCCACAAAGTCGGGGTGATTGGGATTGGTGGCTTGGGACACATGGCAATCAAGCTGTTTAAGGCGTGGGGCTGTGAAGTAACAGCGTTTAGTTCCAATCCGGCCAAGACCGATGAAATCAAAGCGATGGGGGCGGATCATGTGGTGTCGAGTATCGACAAAAAAGCCCTCAAAGCCATCCAAGGCACGCTCAACTTGATCGTCGATACCGTCAACGTGCCCCTCGAATGGAATAGCTATCTATCGGCACTTGCACCGGAAGGCAAATTCCATGTGGTTGGCGCGGTGCTTGAGCCGATCCAAGTGCCTGCATTTAGCTTGATTGGTGGCGCCAAAGCCGTGGCAGGCTCACCGACTGGCTCACCGTGGGCGCTGCGTACCCTGCTCGACTTTGCTGCCCGCACCGGCGTTGCACCGACCGTCGAAGAGTTCCCGATGTCACGTATCAATGACGCTCTTGATCATGTGCGCAGCGGCAAAGCGCGTTATCGGGTGGTGCTGAAGGCCGATTTTAACTAAGGCTGATTGGTGAGTGGGCAAACCCACTCACCATAAATAATGAGCCACCAAACTCATCCCCATACGGTGTGCTTGATTGGTATTGAGATGATCTGCCAAATATTTCAACTCAAACCATCCTCCATCAATCGAAACTCCCACTGCAGAAGAAGTTGGTTCAAGCAATGCCCCAATCCGATAACCTGCCCATGGATAACTCACACCAAGTTGACACAAGTTCGCACTCAGATTGTGCTGGCACCCAACCGTTGCTTGTAGGGGGTGCGTCAACCAAGGTTGATATTCAAACTTCCAGAGTCCTGATGTCGGTATTCTTTGAATTTTGCGTGATTGTGATAACTGCCCTGTAATCTGATATAACGGTCGCCCATCCACATCATAGTTTAAATGATATTGTGTCCTCGCCAAATCCTTCCAATGTATCTCTCCATAAATATCATCAACTTGAACTTGGACTTTTAATTGATCACTCAACTGTCCTGATATCGACACGTATGTAGAAAAGCCTAAACCATCAGTGACATCAGGTAGCCAAGCTAACTCCTCTTCGTGTAATGCAGGCTGATCGTACCAATAATCTAAAGATGCATGTATGCGCTGCGCATAATCTTTAAAGTTGTTTGCGGATTGACCTAATGCACCTCCAGAAAAGCGTCCATCAATCGTATGAGCAGCTTTTAATAGACTAACACCATAAGTCATCGACCAGTTTGGTCTCAGCAAGTACTGATTATCCCAACGAAAGCCAACCATATCGAGATGAACTGCTCGAATCCCGAGATCGTAATATTTTTTTTGCTCAGGAATATCATCATTTGCATATTGATAATATAATTTTGCAGCATCTGGTGTAAATTTAAGCCAATAGTCATACTGCCAAAATATACGGTAGGTTTGTTGTTGATAGGTTTGGATCAACTCCATTTTTCCTTGCGCAAATGCAGCTTCGCCCTGTTTCAAATATGGATAAACCCAATCATCTGTGAAAGCATCAATCGGAATTGGCTCACTATACACATCCGCCGTCAGTTGAAAAATAATCGGTTGATTAGCATGTGTGTGTGAACACAACAAGAAACAGAGTAAAAAACTTTGAAAAACAAGACTTAACATAATATTAATTGTCGCAGGGCGTCTACTCAACAGCAGACACCATGCGCCCTCACCTCTTAGAGTACAATAATAAAGTTATCGTTGAATTTTGCACTCACCATCCCACTAGATTGTTTCAACAACGACCCATAGGTGGTATTACCAACCTTAATTGGTGCATCACCAACAAAATCGCTATTCTCATCGAGCTTAAACTCCGTATATGAGCCTACACTACTGGTGATTTTAACATGAGTCATTGGTACATCAACATTATCTGTGGCTGTGACCTCTGCTATTAATTTGCGCTGATTAACATTCAACACAATTTCCGTTGATTGTACTGTGGTGTAGCTATCACGTTTGCCACTCACAACAATATCTAACGGGACATTTTTGGTGTTGACGGTGGTTGTCCCTTTAAGTTTGACACTAAAGACACCTTTCAAGAATGCGCTGGCATTTTCCTCAAGCTCATAGGCAGGGTCACACACATATTCAGCACCATTAAAGTAGTAACCATCACAGTATTCTTGCGCAGCAAGGGTCTGGCTTGAGGGTGTGACCGTAGCGGTGACATCAATACTCAGATCAGTTTTTGGCTCAGGCATGCTGACTTGACCAATCACTGTTGCTCTGGTAGGTAGCTCAAGTGTGACCGTCTGACTGCTATTGACCACCTTGGCATTGACTCGCTCACCAGACAATAGCAAGGTTTGAGCGACAATTGTGGTTTGTGGTGTATCTGTCGTGACTCTCACACCTTTCAGTGACACATCTAACTTCCGCGCAAAATCATCTGCATTTGTAGAGGTCAGACGCTGTTTGTATGTCAAACTGGTATCAAACGACTCTGTCACTGTATTGACCCCACTGCCTTCAAGCACCAACGTTGCCGTTGTTCCCTGAGCCTTGGTTTGAATAGAGCCTTGACTTGCCAAATTCGATGTAAAAACTTTACTTGCAGTCAGAACATTAGAACCCGAAAACTTCATATTCTTGACACTGCTTGTAAATTCATCTCCAAATTCGTAGACCTTATTGCCTTTAAGATCAACATACGCATACAAAATTGGCTTGAGTGTAAACGTCCCATTAATCGTGACATCGCCATTGGTCGTCACATTAACAGTTGCATCATCACTTGCTTTAATTGAATAACCATAAAACTCATCAAGTTGATCTATTTCTGAGCCCTTTAGGGATAAACTTTGTTGAGATTCAACAGCATCAAGAAATAAATCATTTTGCAAATCAAATAGTAAATCAATTGATTGATTAAGCCCACTCATCGCAGGATTATCAATTGTACTCACTACAGGATCATAGGCATCATGAATTGCCTTGGCATCAGTGATCATCAAGTGAGCATCGCTTGCTAATGTTTTTGCCTTTTCTAGGTCACTCATCGTTGGGGTGGTCGGCGATGTGCTACCGCCCTCCGAACCACCACCACACGCAGCCAGACCTAGTACACAGCAGATAGAGAGTACACTCAGAGAAAACTTTTTCATTACAACATCCACCTCAATTCAATCAAGTACTTGTTTACATAACAACTTGTTATGCTGCACATAGCAAAACATAATTTGATGTACAAAAAAAGCCTTTCTGTTTTTTTATTAGACAAACTTCGAAAGAGGCTAAACCCACCAAGAAACTCTATGTTTTTCAAGGTTTCATCAATCAGTCAACTCGACTTACGAAGTAAGTCTATTGAATTAAATCAGATCGTAGATGTTCACTATGCAGGATTTTAAAATCTGGCACACTAGCTTCATCACCATCTGACGGAGGACAACATCATGCACGTACTCGTATTGGGTGCAGGCGTTGTAGGTATCACCTCAGCATGGTACCTGCGTCAGCAGGGCTTTGAGGTCACTGTGGTTGATCGCCAAGCGGCAGCTGGCCTTGAAACCTCATTTGCCAATGGCGGACAAATCTCGGTATCACACGCCGAACCGTGGGCAAATCCTGCCGCCCCTGCCAAAATCCTCAAATGGCTCTGGCGTGAAGATGCCCCATTGCTGTTTCGCTTGCGTGCCGACCGGCAACAGTGGCTGTGGGGACTGAATTTTTTACGCGAATGCACCGCCGAGCGCACTCGGCACAACATCACGCAGATGGTGCGCTTGGGGACTTATTCACGCCAATGCTTGCAAGACTTACGCGCTCACACGGGGATCGAATACGATTGCCTCACCCGTGGCATTTTGCATTTTTACACCAATCCCCACGAGTTTGAAGCCGCACTTGCTCCGGCGCAAATCATGCGTGAATTAGGCTGTGAACGGCGAGTAATTGATGCCGCTGAAGCTGTACGTCTTGAGCCTGCCCTTGCCCGCATCCAAAATCAGATTGTCGGAGCAACCTATACCGACGCCGATGAATCGGGTGATGCGCATCG
>CALFYA010000111.1 GCA_937952925.1 uncultured Moraxellaceae bacterium | reverse complement strand
CCACCTCATCAAAACCTTCGAGATCAGCCACACCGACTTTTTGATTCAGACGCAGTGTGACGCCAGTCTCTTCGATCTGACGACCAAAGTAGCGCAAGGTTTCATAAAATTCGTCTTTGCCGGGGATGGTCTTGGCGATATTAAATTGACCACCAATCTTGTCGCTGGCATCAAACAAGGTGACGTGGTGACCGCGACTTGCCGCCACGGTGGCAAAGCTCAAGCCGGCAGGGCCTGCACCGACCACTGCAATCTTCTTGGGCTGATTGGTTTTGACATATACCAGCCCGGTTTCATTGCACGCACGCGGATTGACCAAACACGAGGTCAGCTTGCCACTGAAAATATGATCCAAACAGGCTTGGTTACAACCAATACAGGTGTTGATCAAATCAGCTTGGTTGGCAGCTGCTTTGACCATAAAGTCAGAATCCGCCAAGAATGGCCGTGCCATCGACACCATATCGGCGTAGCCTTCGGCGAGCAGCTCTTCTGCCACCACCGGATCGTTGATGCGGTTGGTGGTGACCAACGGAATTTTGATTTCGGCTTTGACCCGTTTGGTGACCCACGCAAACGCGGCGCGGGGCACTTTGGTGGCAATGGTCGGAATACGTGCTTCGTGCCAGCCAATCCCTGTATTGATCAAGGTGGCACCGGCTTGCTCAATCAGTTTGGCGAGTTGTACCACTTCTTCAAGGCTAGAGCCGTTGTCGATCAAATCGAGCATCGATAAGCGATAGATAATAATAAAGTTATCGCCCACACGCGCACGCACACGGCGCACAATCTCCAGTGGGAAGCGAATGCGGTTTTCATAGCTGCCACCCCATTCGTCGCTGCGATGGTTGGTATGTGCCACGATAAACTGGTTAATCAGGTAGCCTTCAGAGCCCATGATCTCCACGCCATCATAGCCCGCTTGTTGTGCCAAGGCGGCACAACTGGCAAAGTCGTTGATGGTGTTTTCGATGTCCTCAGCAGTCATTTCGCGGGGCACAAACGGATTGATTGGTGCGCGAATTGGGCTAGGTGCCACTTGGTCTGGCTGATAGGAATAACGACCGGTGTGCAAAATCTGCATGGCGATTTTGCCACCTTCACGGTGCACCGCATCGGTGATCACTTTGTGATGCTCGGCTTCTTCGTGGGTCATCATGGTCGCACCACCAAACGCCACCACGCCTTGCTTATTGGGCGCGATCCCACCGGTCACGATCAAGCCCACCCCACCACGGGCGCGCTCGGCATAAAACTCGGCCATGCGCTCGAAGCCGTTTTTGGCCTCTTCCAGGCCCACGTGCATCGAACCCATGATGACGCGGTTGGGCAAAGTGGTGAAACCAAGGTCAAGAGGCTTCAGCAGATTGGGGAAAGCAGTCATGTCGTGTCCTGAAAGCGTTCGGTTGTCAGATCGTGAAAGATAACCCGGTTATCGGGGGCCATACAGCCCCAACTATGCAACCAGTTGCATGACTGTATGACAAGCTTGGCGTTTATGCAACTGGTTGCATAGTTGGATTTCGCCCCTTAGACTCGCCCTATGTCCCTTGCCCACGCTTTGATGACGTCCTTGTTGGAAAAGTCATCCTCCGGTTATGACCTGGCTCGTCGATTTGATATGTCGATTGGCTACTTCTGGCGCGCCACGCACCAGCAGATCTACCGTGAGCTGGCCCGGATGGAAGCAGCCGGGTGGATTGAATCATCGGCCGCGCCCGATGGTGGCAAAACCCGCAAGCGCATCTACAGAGTGCTGGACGCGGGTAAGCAAGAGTTGGCCCGCTGGGCCCGTGAGCCCGCGCCGCCCCAGGACATGCGGGAAGAGTTGATGGTGCGACTGCGTGCCGATGCCGTTTTGGGCCCTTTGGGCCTGGAAGATGAGATCGCCCGCCGCAAATTGCAGATCGGAAGAGCAC
>CALFYA010000110.1 GCA_937952925.1 uncultured Moraxellaceae bacterium | reverse complement strand
CCACACCGGCAACCGTATCACCCTGCACAATCAGATCATCAGCGGCTTGTTGGAAGATATCGAGGTTGGGCTGATTTTCGAGCATGTGACGGATGGCGGCCTTGTACAGCACGCGGTCGGCCTGCGCACGGGTGGCACGCACCGCTGCGCCTTTACGGCTATTGAGCACCCGAAACTGAATGCCGCCTTTGTCAGCCGCCAGCGCCATCGCACCACCGAGTGCATCGATTTCGCGTACCAAGTGTGATTTGCCGATCCCACCAATCGCCGGATTACAGCTCATTTGTCCGAGCGTTTCGATATTGTGGGTGAGCAGCAAAGTTGCCCGCCCCATCCGCGCTGACGCCAAGGCTGCCTCAGTCCCTGCGTGACCGCCACCAATGACAATAACATCATAAGATTTAGGGTACTGCATGGCACACCTCATCAGACCAAAAATTAAGTCGCATATTATAGCAAAATTCTGGGTGCTGTTGAGGATGATCGACCGGCAATTCCTGCAAACCGCCAGCAAAGCTCAGCAGGAGCTTTACTCTTTAAATCATTGAAAATAAAATTTTATTTTAAAAATCATGAAAACCACATATATTTAGAATGAAGATCATAGAAATGATGATTCATATTTGGATATGAGATTGTATCTTATTTTTATTTTAAACCCGTGATTGCTCGAAAAATTCATTCTGTTAAATCGACCTTATATCTATCAATTCGTGACATTTTAAATCCATCTTTACATGCTGAATGTGTCATTTTGACAATGACAGATGTCGATCACTGACACATCCTGCATGGTGAGCAATCGTCAAGTGCACGATTGTTTAGGGTCTATTGCTGTTGCAATAGGAAAGTCTGCTTCACACAACAATAGGTAACTCGCATGCCACTCAAATTGGCAGATCGCTGGCACTATGTGCTGAGTTGGCCATTACTGGCTCGCTGCGCCCTCGCAACATTGATGTATGGTGGGCTAGAACTGTTCTATTTGACATGGAAGTTATATGTCCTCGCGTTTCAGCAAGATTTTTTGATTAATCTTGAGGTATTACGCGCCCACGTGCCCACATCAACGACGTTATTGGTCACAACCGTGACATTGTCAGTGTTTTGCTATTATGTCCGCCATCAGCCGATGTTTGAAAAATGGCTGCCCTATGTATGCACCCTGACCATCGCATTTTCGTTGTGCTATCACGGTTATTTGGTCGGTATGATGACCCCTGCAACAGGGCTGATTTTGGTCGGCATGCCCATGATTGGGATTGTGTTGATTGGTCAACGTTTTGTCTATCCTGCATTTTTTGCCGGACTCATCACCGCGATTGTGATTACTTATTTGTCGTTAGAAGGCCGAATTCCTTACGCACCGATCTTTCAAAACTTGCCAGTACTCGATGCACGCACCGGTATGTTTTGGGGCTTAACCATTGGTTTATTCTGCCTGCCCATTATTTTTGGCCTGATTTTTTTGTTTGATTTTATTATTCGGCAATGGCGTGCGAGTGAGCTTGAAAACAAACGATTAAGCCAAACCGATCCACTCACGGGTTTGTTCAATCGGCGCAGTCTCAATCAATATTTGCATGATGCGTCCGTGCGTTCGGATCGTTTGAGTATTGCGTTGTTGGACATTGATTTATTTAAGCGGATCAATGATCGCTGTGGGCATTTGGTTGGCGATCGCGTGCTACAGGATGTGGCCGATGTGTTGCGTCGGCATAGTCGTTCAATGGATTGGATTGGGCGGTTTGGGGGTGAAGAATTCATCGTGATCATGCCCGATGTGGATGCACAAGCGGCTTATGTGGGCTGTGAGCGCCTACGCGAAGCCTTGATGCAGCTGTCGGTCAAATCGACACAAGGTGAAACGTGGTGTATTACAGGCAGTATTGGCGTGGTCACCACCATCGGGCCATTTGATGTCAGTCATACCCTCTCGGTGGTCGATGAGATGCTGTATCAAGCCAAACGTCGGGGGCGCAACTGTGTGGTATATGCCGATCAAGTTTTGCGTACCACCTTGTTGTAAATTGACCCATGACGCGTCAAGCCCTACAAGATGACTGTAGGGTTTTGCGGGTTTTGTTTATATTTTTTTATCCACATGATTTTCATCATAAATTCTCACCAACAAAAACAACCGTTCCGATACAAAAAACTGTCGTTTTTGTGGCAATGTCAGCATACTGTTCAAACAAGCGTTTTTAATTTGGCATGAAGGATTGCATATGTTGCGTATTGTTTCTGCGATGGTATTGAGTGTCTGTGCGGTCAACGTCTCGGCAGCTCAAAATACTGTCGAACTCAAACAATCATTACCCACCACCATGGAAGAGGTGGCAACGGTAGATATTTTGACCGAGATTTGCCCCAAAGTCTTGGATAGCGCTCAAGTCGGTGCCTTCAATACCGGCTATCAGCGTTTGCTCACCGAGATGCTTCCCAATATCCCCTCGCCTGCAAGTAGTATTAAAACGCTACATGATGACGCCGAATACAAAGCGCTGCTCGATACCGCCCGCGAAGATGCTGCGAGTGTCTCCGTGGAAGAAAACCGTCAAGTTTGTCTTGATGTAGTGAGCTATCAAAGCAAAAAATAAGTTGGTTTTTGGTTAAAACCCACTCACATACACCCCATCTGATACGACGCCCTGAGTGGCTTCTGTTAGGATGGGGTTTTTGTTTGACCTCCCATTTCTAGAGACTCCTTGCTATGTTTCGCGTTCGCACACTTGGCGCTGCTGCCCTATTGATTGGTGCCACAGGCGCAGCACAGGCCGTTACCATCATGCCATCGCCCCCCACACTCAATAACAAAGCCTATGTGTTGATGGACTATGAATCAGGGCAAGTCCTCGCTGCATCGAATCCTGATCAGCAGCTGCCGCCTGCGTCGCTGACCAAAATGATGACCAGCTTTATTATCGAACAAAAACTGATGGCCGGTCAGCTCAAGGAAGACGAAGCCGTCCGCATGAACGAATCCGCGTGGTGTCGTGGTTCGAGCACCGAATCGTGTATGTATGTGCCACTCAATGGCAGCGCCACTGTGCTTGAAATGCTACGCGGTATTATTATTCAATCGGGCAATGATGCGTCCAAAGCGATGGCTGAGCATATTGCAGGCAACGAAGGCGCATTTGCTGAGTTGATGAATGCCGAAGCTAAACGCTTAGGTATGAATAACACCCATTTTATGAATGCAACCGGTCTGCCGATGGACGGGCATTTCTCATCTGCTCTGGATATGGCAATCCTCGCCCGCGCTATTATCAAAGACAGCTCCAAATACTATCCCATTTATTCCGAAAAAGAATTTACCTTCAACAACATCAAACAAGGTAACCGTAACGCCCTGCTGTACACCGACCCTAGCGTTGATGGCCTCAAAACTGGTCACACCGAAGCGGCCGGTTACTGCTTGGTCTCGTCGAGCAAACGTGGCTCCATGCGCTTGATTTCGGCCATTATGGGCACCAGCAGCATGGATGAACGCGCCAAACAGTCGCGTGAATTGCTCAGCTGGGGCTTTGGTAATTTTGAAACCGCCAACATCCGACCTGCGGGTCAAAGCCTTGCCACCACACCTGTATGGTTTGGTCAAACCGCTCAGGTGTCGGTCGGCCTCGCCAACCATCTGGTGGTGACGCTGCCGCGTGGTCAGGCTGATAAAATCAAAACCCAGATCAATATCAATCCAGACCTGAAGGCTCCCATTCAA
>CALFYA010000109.1 GCA_937952925.1 uncultured Moraxellaceae bacterium | reverse complement strand
CGCCAATTAAGGCGAACTTCCGTGAAGGTCTGACCGTTCTTCAGTACTTTATTTCCACACACGGTGCGCGTAAAGGTCTGGCCGATACCGCGCTCAAAACCGCGAACTCGGGTTACTTGACCCGTCGTCTGGTTGACGTGGCACAAGATTTGGTGATCACTGAGCCAGATTGTGGTACCACCGATGGTTTGTGGATGACGCCGCTGATTCAAGGCGGTGACGTGATTGAGCCGTTGCGTGACCGCGTGTTGGGTCGTGTGGTGGCACAAGATGTGTTGCAACCCGGTACTCAAGACGTGTTGGCATCTGCCGGTACCTTGCTCGACGAGAAATGGGTGGATCGCCTCGAAATCGCGGGTGTGGACGAAATCAAAGTCCGTACCGTGATTAGCTGTCAAACCCGTTTTGGCGTGTGTGCACATTGTTATGGTCGTGATTTGGCACGCGGTCACTTGGTCAATCCGGGTGAATCTGTGGGCGTTATGGCCGCACAGTCGATTGGTGAACCCGGTACTCAGTTGACCATGCGGACGTTCCACGTCGGTGGTGCGGCCTCGCGTGCGTCGGCGGTCAGCAGCGTGCAAGTGCGCAACAAAGGCACCGTGCGTTTCCACAACATCAAAACCGTACAACATGCCAACGGCCACTTGGTCGCGGTCTCGCGTTCGGCAGAGATCGGCGTGGCCGATGCCTTGGGTCGTGAGCGTGAGCGCTACAAAGTGCCTTACGGTGCGTCGATTACGGTCAAAGACGGTGATGCGGTTGAACAAGGTCAAATCGTGGCGACATGGGATGCGCACACCCATCCGTTGATCAGTGAGTTTGCGGGTAAAGTTCGCTTCTCACAAATCATCGACGGCACCACCGCGATGACCAAAACCGACGAAACCACTGGTAAGATCAACGTCGAGATCTTGCAAGTCAAAGATCGTCCAGTCAGCGGTAAAGATCTGCGTCCTGCAGTCGTGCTCGACACCGCAGACGGTAGCGAACAATTCTACTTCTTGCCACAACAAACCATCTTGAACGCCCGTGATGGCGAGATGATTGGGGTGGGTGATGTGATTGGTCGTGTGCCACAAGCCTCCTCGGGGACACGTGATATTACCGGTGGTCTGCCACGGGTTGCCGACTTGTTTGAAGCACGTAAGCCCAAAGAGCATGCCATCTTGGCTGAAATCAGCGGTACTGTGACCTTTGGTAAAGAAACCAAGGGCAAGAACCGTTTGATCATCACCCCAGATGATGGTAGCGAAATCCACGAAGAGCTGATTCCAAAATGGCGTCAAATCAACGTGTTTGAAGGGGAACACGTCGAGCGTGGTGAAGTGATTGCCGACGGCCCACAAAACCCGCACGACATCTTGCGCCTCAAAGGTGAAGAGCCGCTCGCCACCTATATCGTCAACGAAGTGCAAGACGTTTATCGTCTGCAAGGCGTGAAGATCAACGACAAGCACATCGAAGTGATCATTCGCCAGATGTTGCGTAAAGTTGAGATCTTGGACGGTGGTGATTCAAGCTTCATCAAAGGCGAACAAGCCGAATACGCGCGTGTGGTCGAAGAAAACGCCGCGGTGGGTGCCCAAAACAAATTCCCAGCCAAGTTTAACCGCTTGCTGATGGGGATCACCAAAGCATCGCTGGCGACCGACTCGTTCATCTCAGCAGCATCGTTCCAAGAGACCACTCGTGTCTTGACCGAAGCGGCCGTCACCGGCAAAGAAGACGATCTACGCGGTCTCAAAGAGAACGTGGTGGTGGGTCGTTTGATTCCTGCGGGTACCGGCTTGGCTTATCACTTGGAGCGTCGTCGCCAAGAAGCTGAAGCGGCTGAGCAAGCACTGAGCACCGACTTCTCGGACGTTGATCAAGCCTTTAGTCAAGCGCTGAACGAACAACAGTTCTAAGCGTTGACACCTCAAGAAAGCGCCTTCGGGCGCTTTTTTGTTTCGCGTCA
Organism: uncultured Moraxellaceae bacterium; assembly: GCA_937952925.1. Lineage (GTDB taxonomy): Bacteria > Pseudomonadota > Gammaproteobacteria > Pseudomonadales > Moraxellaceae > CALFYA01. Next base: position 16,026 of record CALFYA010000109.1, on the reverse strand, counting down.
TACAGTGTTTAGGCAAACTGCTGAATCAGCAGCTATTTGTACAGGATGCTGCATAATCGGTGTACGTTGTAACATAAAGAACAAACACAATTGGTTATCATTTACGCTTATTGCCCCCCTGAGATGGTGAGTCTATGCAACGACAGCATCAAAAATTGCTGATGGTCATATGTGTGCTGTTGTTGCTGTCGGCTGGATTTGCCTATTACGCCATGACGAAACCCGTTTCCCCTCAGACATCCAATCAGCCTCACAAAAACAAGGAAACCCCCGTACAAGTGGCCGTGAGTCAGCGGCAAGATGTGGTGATATGGCGTGATGTGCCCGCAACCTTTGTGCCGGTGCAACAGGTGGTGATTCGCCCACAAATCAGCGGACAAATCGCACAGTTGTTGTTTAGTGACGGTCAGTATGTGCGGCAAGGGCAGCTGCTGGCGATCTTAGATGATCGTGCGATTGTGGCCGAAGACGCACAAGCCCTCGCACGAATTCAACGATTATTTTCTGCATGGCAACAAGCCCACATCGAGCACGCGAGAGCACAGCGATTGTTGTCGGATCGGGCAATCTCTCAACAAGAAGTGGATCAATTGGCAGCCCGTAGCATGCAGCTAAAATTAGAGCATCAAGAAGCCCTTGCAGCACGGCAAGCGATAGCGGTTCGTCAGTCTTATACACGGATGACTGCGCCGTTTGCCGGACAAGTGGGTATTCGGCAAGTGTCGGTGGGTGCACAAGTCAGCAGTAGTGACCCTCAAGGCATTGTGACCTTGACCCAAGTCGATCCGCTTGCGGTGGAGTTTGGGGTGCCAGCAGCTGTGCTAGAGCAGGGTGGCGTGTCTGGTCAATCGGTGGAGCTATGGTCACTACAGCACCAGACTTTGCTGGGTAACAGCCGAATTCGGGTGCAAGACAGCCAGTTGAATGCCAATACGGGCACATTGACCGTCCGTGCCCTGTGGTCAAATCCAGATCATCGATGGGTGGCCGGACAAACCTTGCGCGTGCGTCTACCAGCCCAGCGGTTTTCGCACGCCATCACCGTACCACTCGTTGCAGTGCAGCAAGGCTTAAACGATAGCTTTGTGATGGTCGTACAAGCGGAGAAAGCCAAACGGCAGACGGTCGAAGTGCTTGGGCAAACCGATGAATTGGCGATTGTGCGTGGCCTTGATGCAGGCGTGCAGGTGGTCGTCGATGGTTTAGCACGACTCAAAGATGGCGCTCGGGTCAAACCGGCAGCGGGAGCAACACCCACTCAAGGAGCGACATCTTGATGTGGAGTGCCGATTTTTTTATCCGGCGACCTGTCGCCACGTTGTTGCTGACCGCCGCCATGGTGTTGTTGGGACTGTTGGCATTGAGCAAATTGCCCATCGCGTCGTTGCCGCAAGCGGAGTTTCCAACCTTGCGGGTGAGTGCCAGTTTGTCTGGGGCAAGCCCCGATACCATGGCGACCACCGTCGCCACGCCACTCGAAAACGAGCTATCGGCGATTGCAGGTATCAAGGAGATGAGCAGTACCAGCAGTACCGGTAGCACCAATATTACCCTGCAATTTCAACTGAATAAATCCATGGATCAAGCGATCCAAGACGTACAAGCAGCGATCAATAATGCCCAGCGTCGGCTGCCCGACAACATGACCAGCCCACCCACATGGCGCAAGGTCAATCCTGCGGATGCACCGATTTTAATTCTCAATATTTATTCCGCAGATTTATCGCTGACTGCGTTGTCGGATGTGGTGGACAACCAACTCGCACGGCAGTTGACCCAGATCAATGGCGTCGCAGAGGTCAATATTTTCGGCCAACGTAAACCGGCCTTACAGATTGCGGCTGATCCGATTCGTTTGGCCGCTTATGGTCTGAGCTTTGCGGATGTACGCCAAGCGATTGGACAAGCGAGTCTCAATCAACCCAAAGGCACGCTATACGGCAGTCAACAAACCAGCAATATTGAGGCCAACGACCAGCTCACCACACCAGCGCAATACGCCAATATTGTGCTGCGCCATCAACAAGGCCAGACCTTACGACTGTCTGATGTGGCAACCGTATCGCTCTCGACCGAATCACCGTATGTGTATGCCGAGCAAAATGGACGACAAGGCCTCAATGTCAGCATTTCACGCCAACCCGATGCCAATGTGGTGGATACCGTAGATCGGATTCGGGCAGCGTTACCGACCTTACAACAAGCCCTGCCAGCATCGGTTGAAATCAGTGTGCTCAATGACCGCACCCGCACCATTCGATCCACGTTGCATGAAGTCGAAATCACCTTGTTGGTGACCATTGCGCTGGTGATTGTGGTGATGGGGCTGTTTTTACGGCAATGGTCGGCGACGTTGATCGTGGGCGGCGTGTTGGTGGTGTCCTTGATTAGCACTTTTGCGGGAATGTGGCTGTTTGGCTTTAGTCTCAATAATTTATCGCTGATGGCGCTGATTATTGCGGTGGGTTTTGTGGTCGATGACGCGATTGTGGTGATTGAAAATATTCATCGTCATTTAGAACAAGGCAAAGGTGCGATTGATTCGGCGATTGATGCAACACGCGAGATTGGCTTTACCGTGATCTCGATCAGTTTATCGTTGATTGCGGCGTTTATTCCGCTGTTGTTTATGGATGGTGTGGTCGGGCGCTTATTTCGAGAATTTGCCCTCACTGTCACGATGGCGATTTTGGTGTCTGTGGTCACGGCCTTAACGCTTGCGCCAATGTTGGCTGCACGCTTTATGAAACATGCCCCTGCACAGGAGGGTGGGGTCTCGGCGTGGCTCGAGCGAGGTTATGCCGCCCTGTTAAGACCAGTGCTACTGCATCCGTGGCCGACCTTTGCCGTATTTCTTGCAACCCTTGCACTCACCATTTGGACGTATCAGCATATTCCCAAAGGCTTTATCCCCGATCAAGACACGGGGTTTGTGCGTGGGACAACCAGTGCGATGGAGTCGATCAGTTTTGATGAGATGGTGAAAAAACATCAAGAACTGGCCAAGATGATTGCCAATGATCCTGCGGTTGAAACCTATGCGACCTCCGTAGGGGCGACCGGTGGCAGTCAAGGCTTAAGCCAAGGACGCTTTTTGATTAATCTCAAACCCCAAGCCGAACGTGATGTCTCTGCACAAGAGTGGGTTGAGCGTATGCGTCCCAAACTTGCCAAAGTCACCGGCATCCGCCTGTCTTTGCGACCAGCACAAGAACTGAACTTGGGGGTAGGGACGGGTCGCAGCAGTTATCAATACGTGCTGCGCGGTGCAGATTTGACCGAGTTGACCGAATGGGCAGCCAAGCTCAGCCAAGCGATGCAAGCGCTGCCGCAGCTCGTCGATGTCAACAACGAACAAAAACTAGGTGCTTTGGTCACACGGTTGGAAATTGATCGGGTCGAAGCCAGTCGTTATGGCCTGAACCCCAGTGATATTGACGCCGCATTGTATGATGCGTTTGGTTTGCGCCGAGTGACCCAATATCAAACCGCAGTCAATCAATACAGTATTTTGTTGACACTGACCCATGACTATCAAGGCGAGCGTTCTAGCCTTGAGGTGATCCAACTGCGTTCACCCCTGACCGGTGCCATGATCCCACTCTCGCAACTGGCCAAAGTCCTCCCGCCGCAAAATGGCGCGGTCGAAATTGAGCATTCAGGGCTATACCCTGCGGTGACCATCAGTTTTAACCTCGCAGCCAAAGTTGCACTCGGTGACGCTGTCCAAGCAATTGATCAATTGACCCAAACCATCGGGCTGCCAGACAGCATCCAAGGTCAATACAGTGGTAGCGCCCAAGCATTTGCCGAATCACTGGAATCACAGCCGTGGTTGATTTTGGCCGCTTTGATTGCGGTCTATATCATTTTGGGCGTGTTGTATGAGAGTTTTTTAGATCCCGTGATTATTTTATCAACCTTGCCGTCTGCGGGTTTAGGTGCACTGCTAGCCCTGTGGCTGACAGGGTTTGAATTTAGCATTATGGCCTTGATTGGCTTGATTTTGCTGATCGGGATTGTCAAGAAAAATGGCATTTTGATGGTCGATTTTGCGCGTCAAGCACGCCAAGAAGGTGCGACAGCGTTCGATGCGATTTATCAGGCCTGTTTGGTGCGGTTTCGTCCGATCACCATGACCACCATTGCCGCTTTACTCGGGGCAGTGCCGTTGGTGTTGGGGCTAGGAGAGGGCGCTGAGCTGCGCCAGCCCCTTGGCGTGGCGGTGGTGGGGGGGCTATTGGTCAGTCAAGTGCTGACCTTGTTTAGCACCCCCGTGATTTACTTATTGCTGACCCGCCGATGGGAGGTCAGAACATCTGATCGGGACTAGTCGTTGAGCTTTGATTGCCCTGCTGTGAGGCATTCGGGCTTAAACGCACCACAGGCAAACTTGGCTCGGCATTGGTCTGAGGTGCCGCAGTGGTGTCGGTGGGTGGCGGTGTGGCGGGGCGTGGGCGGCGGATGTAATAGGCCATGGGTGGTGCTTTGGCTTGAGCTTCTTTCTTGCTCACGGCTTCATCGGCAGCCTGCTGCTTGGCGATTTCATCAGGTGTTTTGGCGGCCGTTTGCGTCCCCCCAGCGCGGGTGACCCATTGTTCAGGCACATCCACCAAAGCCTGTTCCATAAACTGCGTCCAGATAGGGAGTGCTGCAACCCCGCCGTATTCACGACGACCGAGTGTGGTGGGTTGATCAAAACCGACCCATGCCACGGCCACGAGTTTCGGGTGAAAGCCTGAGAACCATGCATCTTTGGCATCATTGGTGGTACCGGTTTTGCCGCCAATATCATTACGCCCTAGCTTGAGCGCTGCACGCGCTGTGCCATGTTGTACCACATCCCGCAAAATATTCGCCATATCGTAGGCCGCAGCGGCTTTCATAATCCGCTCGGCTTGGCGAAACGGCTTGGTTGGTGTTGAGGGAGCGGGTGTGGTCGTTGCGGGTACAGGCGTCGCCGTTGCGACAGGTGTGGGAGTATCAGTGACGGGTTGGATCAGTGTGGTGTCTGGTGTCTGTTCCGTGGCGGCTGGCGTGTTGTTGCAATCACGGCAGACTTGTACCGGATCAGCTTCAAAGATCTGTTGATCGTTATAATCAAAGATCCGTTCAATAAAATACGGCTGAATCCGATAGCCGCCATTGGCAAAGGCGGCATAACCCGTCGCCACTTGGATGGGCAAGGCTTGCGCTGTCCCTAGTGCTAAAGTCAGATTACGGGGCAATTCGTTTTCAACAAAACCAAAATGATTGAGATAATTGCGACTGCGCTCAATCCCTACAGATTGTAATAAACGAATCGAGACCAGATTACGCGACAAATACAAGGCACGGCGTAAGGTAATCGCGCCCATGAATTTGCCGTCAGAGTTTTGTGGTCGCCATTTACCCACTTGTAGCGGAGAGTCATTCACCGTGCTATATGGGGTATAACCGCGCTCAAGCGCCAACGAATAAATAAAGGGTTTAATGGTCGAACCGGGTTGCCGCCAGCCTTGTGTACTGCGATTAAACTTGCTCACAGCATAATCATAACCACCCACCACCGCTTCAAGTGCACCATTTTCTGGATTCAGCGCAACCAACTGGCCTTGCACTTTGGGGATTTGTAGCAACGCCCATGTTTTACCATCTTCACTGGCACGCACACGGACAATATCATTCACTTCAACAATTTGACTGGCATTACTGGGGTAATTGCCAATTCGATTGGCATTGATGTATTTGTGCGCCCACGACATGCCCGACCACTCGACGCTAATGGTTTGTCCATCTTTGAGGGTGGCTTCAAAGCGACGTGCTTGGACTTTGGTGACTTTGGCGGGCAACATGCTGCCAATCGCAAAAAACGTGGATAGCGGCTTATCTTTGGCCTCTGCACCACGCCAGCCATGACGGCGATCATAGGCTTCTAAGCCTTGCTTGAGGGCTTGTTCAGCCATGCTTTGCCGATCACTGCGTACCGTGGTGTAAATTTTCCAACCCGAATTGAGCACGTCTTTGCCAAAGCGTTCCACCATTTCGGTACGCACCATCTCTGCCAAATATGGGGCTTGATAGTCGATACGGCGTTTGAGCATATTCAAACCAATAGGCGATGCCACAGCCGTTTGATATTGCTGTTGATTGATATAGCCAAGTTGCAACATCCGGCCAATAATCCAATTGCGCCGCTCAAGTGCACGCGCTGGATTGACCACGGGATTATATTTAGATGGGGCTTTGGGCAAACCGGCAATCATCGCCATCTCGGCAATGGTCAGCTCCTTGAGCGATTTGTTGTAATACACCCGTGCGGCTGCTGAAATGCCATAGGCATGTTGTCCCAAGAAGATTTTATTCACATAGAGCGTGAAAATTTCGGGTTTTGTGAGCGTTTGCTCAATTTTGCGTGCCAAGAAGATTTCGGTGAGCTTACGCTTCATCGTCCGCTCAGGGCTTAAGTAATAATTTTTGGCGACTTGCATGGTGATGGTTGAGCCACCCGATTGGGTTTCACCACTTTGCATGGCCTCAGCCACCGCTCGCCCAAGCCCCTTAAAGCTCACGCCACTGTGCGAAAAGAACGACGCATCTTCAGCGGCCAAAAAAGCATGTACAAAAGACACCGGAATTTCTGGGTAAGTGACTGGTTCAGAAAATTTTTCTCCAAATTCTCCGATCATCTTGCCATCTTGAGTGTAGACCTGTAATGGCACCTCAAGTGGGGCATTTTTTAAGATTTGCATATCTGGCAGCGTTGGCGAGATGTACAAATACGTTCCATAAAACCCCAAAGGTATGGAAAGAAGCGCTACGAGCAAAATTGCAAGTAACGGATGGATGAGTCCTGCACGAGATAGCTTTTTCATTGCAACTGAGCTTTAATACCAATTGGGACCGGAGTGGCTATGCAGTATACCTAGAAGATCGCTTGTGTGTCAGAAGCAACTCTGATAAGACTACAAGCGGGCAACGGGGACTGCTGTTACGGCGCTTCGTATTTTCTATGAGAAAAATAAAAGGGAAAAAACGTGCTTTCCTTTCGTCGCAAACATAGTGCTAGTCTGGTCGGACTAGACATCAGCTCGACATCGGTCAAGCTACTCGAACTGAGTATCCAAGATGGTCGCTACAGAGTTGAAAGTTATGGGGTTGAGCCACTGCCACCCAACGCAGTGGTTGAAAAGAATATCGCCGACGTCGAAGGAGTTGGGGAGGCGATAGATCGTTTGGTACGTCGAGCGCGACCGAGTGCCCGTGCGGCAGCTGTGGCTGTAGCAGGTTCGGCAGTCATCACCAAAGTGATTGACATGGAAGCTGGGCTTGACGACGACGAACGTGAAAATCAAATTCGCCTCGATGCCGATCAGTACATCCCTTACCCACTTGCCGAAGTGAACCTCGACTTTGAAGTGATTGGCCCCTCTACCGTGGGTCCCAATCGGGTCAGTGTGTTATTGGCAGCATCACGCTCTGAAAATATCGAGCAACGGGTGGATGTGCTTGAAATTGGGGGGCTGACTCCTCGCGTGGTCGATATTGAAGCCTATGCGATGGAGCGAGCGTTTTCCCTGATTGTGGATACCTTGCCAAGCTCACCCGAAATCGTGGCGATTGTGGACATTGGGCATACCATGACCACCCTCAATGTCTTGCGTGATGAGCAGATTATCTATACCCGTGAGCAGTTGTTTGGGGGCAAACAACTGACGGAAGATATTCAGCGTCGTTATGGCTTGTCTGTTGAAGAGGCCACCCGTGCCAAAAAAGAAGGCAACCTGCCGGATGATTATGAGCCAGAAGTGCTGACCCCTTTCATGGAGTCGATTGTCCAACAAGTGACACGCTCCTTGCAGTTTTTCTTCTCATCTAGCCAATACAACGATGTCGATCACATCTTGCTGGCGGGTGGTAGCGCCGGTATTCCGGGGCTGGCACGTTTGGTACAAGAAAAATTGGGCAATCGTGTCAGTGTGGCCAATCCGTTTATGCAAATGAATTTTGCAAGTCAGATTGATACCACCGCGATTGAAAACGACGCACCCGCACTGATGATTGCTTGCGGCCTTGCTTTACGGAGTTTTGACTAAATGGCAAAGATTAATTTGCTGCCATGGCGCGCCGAGCTTCGTGAGCAGCGTAAGAAAGAATTTGTGGTCACCATTGGTGCCGTGTTTTTGCTGGCGGTGGTAGTCTCAGGATTAACATGGATGTTCTTTAACACCCGCCTGAGTGATCAACAGCAAGCCAATCAACAGATTACTGCGGCCAACGAGTCGCTCGATCAAAAACTCAAAGCACTCGATGGTCTGCAAGCCCGTCGTGACGAAATCATTGAGCGGATGAAAGTGATTCAGGACTTGCAAGGCAAACGTCCAGTCTCTGTTCGCCTGTTTGATGAAGTCACCCGCATGATTCCAAACAATTTGTACCTGACCACATTTAAGCGTGAAGGGGACAAATTTACTATTCAAGGCAAAGCCGAAAGTCCCAATACCGTCTCTGAATTGCTGCGTAATCTTGAAGCATCGGCTTGGTTTCGCAATGCCTTTATGAACTCCTACCAAGGTGCAAATGCACAGAAGGCCGCTGCAGGTCAGGAATCTGGTGCGGTGGTTCCGCGTCCTGAAGACAGCTATGGTGAGTTTATCATCAGCGTTGATTTGGAAGAGCCAGAGACCACTGATGACGGCGAAACAGCAGCTCCAGCCATAGCGACTGCTGCGACCGCCACGTCGACTGCTGCGCCTACCGCGGGAGCCACACCATGAGTCAAAACAAAATCTCCTTGTCCAAAACGGACATGACCCCTGTGGCTCCAAAGAAAAAGCCCTATACCTTTCAGGATTTTGTGAATAGCTTTAATTCACTTGATCCGCAAAATATGGGGAACTGGCCGATTCCAGTCAAGATCACGATTTTGGTGTTTATCTTTATCGCGACCTTGTTTGTGGCATATTTTTTGTTGGTGCGTCCGGTTTTAGACAATATTGACGGTGCGCGTTCGCAAGAAACCACCTTGCTAGAAGAGTTTAAAGACAAAGACTCCAAGTTGCGCAATTTGGAGTTGTACAAAAAACAAATTGAGCAAATGGAAGAAACCTTTGGTCAGTTGTTGCGTCAATTGCCCAAACAGCACGAAATTCCCAGTTTGATTGAAGACATCAACTATACCGGTGTGAGCAGTGGACTCGAGTTTAAGGACATCAAAGTTGAGAAAGAGATTTCTCAAGAGTTCTTTATTGAGTTGCCCATCACGATTATTGGCAAGGGAGATTATCACTCGTTTGGGGCATTTGTGAGTGGTTTGGCGGCATTGCCTCGGATTGTGACGGTACATGATTTTGAAATCAAACCGCTTGAAGCCAAAGAAAAAAGCTCTGAAATTCCAGTGCTGACCTTACAGCTGCAAGCTCGCACGTATCGTTATGCTGATCAAGCTGAAGAAGATGCCAAAGCTGCGGACGCCAAAGCTGCAGATGGACAAGGCACTGGCGGTGTCTCAGTGAGCGCATCTAGTAAACGCGGCAAGAAGGGAGCCTAAGCATCATGAAGCCAATTGTATGGTGTGTAATGTCTGCGGCTGTGGTGCTGTCTGGCTGTAGCTCACGCGTAGATTCAGTCAATGACAGCATGAAGCAAATTCAGGCGGAGCCGCCGATTGCTGTGCCTGCACCTCCCGTGTTTTTGCCTGTCCCGACTTTTGGTTATGCAGCACAGCAACTGCGTAGTCCGTTTATGCCGCCCAGCTTGGCACAAGAGTTAGTGGTGATGGCAGGTCGTCGAGTCATGCCTGATTTGGCTCGACCTCCACAATATTTGGAGCAATTCCCGATTGAGGAATTGCGGATGCGTGGCACCTTACAATCGCCCAAAGGCCCATTATTTGCACTGATCGAAAGCCCTGATGGCAACGTGATGCGGGTGCAAGTGGGTAATTATATGGGCAAGAACTTCGGTCGTATTATTGGGATTACCCCAAGCCAAGTGAATGTGACCGAAATTGTACCGGACGGTCGGGATGGGTTTGTCGAGCGACCACGTAGCCTCGTCATGGTTGACGTTGGGACGTAGTAGGATAGAGGACAACAAAATGATGAATCGGTTTTTAGCGACACGGATCGACCAGTACAAAGGCAATAATGGGATAGGGGCGGTTTTCATGAATAAACTTGCATTAGCGGCTGCTTGTGCACTCAGCGTCCAAGTTGCATTTGCAGCTGAGCGTGTCAGTTTAAATCAAGTACTTTCAGTGTCTTTGCCAAACAACGAGACTGAATTACGTTTGGTTTTTGATGGGGCTCCTCCTGCACCTCAAGCCTATCAAATTGAGCGTCCTGCACGTTTGGTGCTCGATTTGCCACAAACCAAAAGTGGCCTAGCCAGTCGATACCAAAATCTCACTACCAAGCATGCACGCAGCTTGACCGTGATTGATAACCAAGAGTTGACCCGTTTGGTCATCAACTTGGTGGAAACCGGTGGGTATACCACGCGGGTTGAAGGCAATACATTGATTTTGAAAATGGGTGCACCAACACTCGGCGCGGCGGTGAATGTTTCCACGCCCAATCGTGTGGCTGCTGTATCGACAGCCAGCACAGCCAGTGCTGCGCCAGTCACCACCGGTCAGCGTGCTGGTCTGGAAGTGCTCGACATTGACTTTCGTCGTGGCAGTGGTGGCGATGGTCAGGTGCTGGTCAATCTGTCTGATCCAAGCATTCCGGTGGATGTACAGCAACAAGGCAACAAGGTCGTTGCGCGTTTCTTGGGTACGCGTCTGCCGGAGCGGTTGCGTCGTCGCCTAGATGTCAATGATTTTGCAACCCCAATCAAAGTGGTTGATGCTTACAATGAAGGCAATAATGGCGTGATTGTCATTCAGCCACAGGGTGAGTTTGAGTACCTTGCTTACCAAGCGGATAATAAACTGACCATCAGTGTCAAGCCGCAAAGTAAAGATCCAGTCAAGCGTCAAGAGCCGCCAACCTATACCGGACAAAAGCTATCCCTGAACTTCCAAGATATTGAAGTTCGTTCGGTGTTGCAGTTGATTGCCGATTTTACCGGCTTTAACTTGGTGGCAAGTGATACAGTCAATGGACGTATTACCATTCGCTTGCAGAATGTGCCGTGGGATCAAGCGCTTGAGATTATTCTCAAAACCAAGGGTTTGGATAAACGCAAGAGCGGCAATGTCATTATGATTGCACCCGCTGCCGAAATTGCAGCGCGTGAAAAGCTTGAAATTGAGGCAAGCCAGCAAATTGAGCAATTGGCGCCCCTGCGTACAGAGTATATTCAACTGAGCTATGCCAAAGCTGCCGATATGCAAAACCTGATTACCTCAGGACGCAATAATGGGAGTTCGGGTCAAAACAACCGTGGCGGCTCAAATGGCAACTCCAACGTGGGTAGCTTGTTGTCATCACGCGGTACGATGTCGATTGATGCACGAACCAATACCCTGATCATCCAAGATACCGCAGTCAAAATCGATGATATTCGTGAGTTGATTGAAAAGCTGGATGTGCCGATTAAGCAAGTCATGATTGAAGCACGGATTGTGCGTGCCACCGACAACTTTAGCAAAGAGCTGGGGGTGAAGTGGGGCGTGCTATCAGATGGCATTGTGACCAACCGCAATTTGTTGGTGGGTGGCAGTGACACCACCTTGTTCGATTTGCGTGACCCTGAAGAAAGCGATCTGGGTGGATATGGCTATACGATTGAGCGTCCAGCCAACCTGAACGTCGATTTGGGTGTGACTTCCACAGGTGCCAGCAAAATCGCCTTTGGTTTGATTAGCATGTCGGATGTGATGCTTGACCTTGAGCTGTCTGCACTGCAAGCGGATGGTAAAGGTGAAATTGTTGCCACGCCCAAAGTGTTGACCACCGATAAACAAAAGGCGCGGATTGCAGCGGGTACCCAGATTCCATATCAAACCGCAACATCGAGTGGTGCGACAGCGATTCAGTTTATCAATGCTGAACTCAGCCTTGAGGTGACCCCAAGCATTACGCCTGATGGTCGGATTGGTATGGAGTTGTTTGTCAACAGCGACTCACCCGGTGATATTCAACCGACTGGTGTACGGGCAATCGACACCAACCGTGTTGCCACCAATGTGCTGGTGGACGACGGTCAAACTGTCGTGCTCGGTGGGATTTTCCAAAATCAAACCACCAACAGCACCACCAAAACCCCATTCTTGGGTGACTTGCCTTATGTTGGACGCTTGTTCAAGAAAGATGTACAGTCCAACAATAAGCAAGAGTTGTTGATTTTCGTGACACCACGTTTGGTCAGCAACAACGGCTCATCTGGTCGTTAATGGTGTAAAGAGTAGTTAGTCAGATGCGTGACAAATTGGCGCAAAGCCTGTTCCTCGTCGGTCCAATGGGAGCAGGCAAAACCACAGTGGGACGCCATCTGGCTGATTTACTGGAATGCGAATTCATGGACAGTGACCATGAAATCGAGCAGCGCACGGGTGCGAGCATTCCGTGGATTTTTGATAAAGAAGGTGAGGGCGGTTTTCGGTTGCGTGAGCAGGCGGTGATTGATGACCTCACTCAAAAACAACCTCCCTTTGTGCTCGCCACAGGGGGAGGTGCTGTGATGCGCGAGATCAATCGGCAGCATTTGCAGCAGCGCGGCATCGTGATTTATTTGTATACGCCTGTCGAAATGCAATTGGCGCGTACTGCGCGTGATCGCAATCGACCCTTGCTACAAACAGCCAATCCTGAAGCCAGACTCCGTGAGTTGTTGGCGATTCGTGATCCGTTGTATCGTGAGATTGCGCATCATGTGGTGCCAACGCTTGATGGCTCAGCGCGTGAACTTGCACAAAAAATCATTCATCTTGTCCAAACAAACCCGTTAAAATCGTCACTTCTTTAAACCGTTGTGATAGATAGCTATGCAAACCCTTCAGGTCGCATTAGGTGATCGCAGTTATCCGATTTTTATTGGTAGCCGTCTTGCAGTGGCTGAGCTGCTGTTGCCTTATATCAAAGGCCAGCAAGTGATGATTGTGTCGAATACCACCGTTGCGCCGTTGTATTTGGCAGGCTATCAACAAGCACTTGAAGATGCAGGTAAACTCGTCAAGAGTTGTATTTTGCCTGATGGTGAGCAATACAAAACCTTAGATACGCTCAATTTGGTGTATGACGCCTTGCTATCGGCACGTTTTAATCGTGATTGCACCGTGCTGGCACTTGGGGGCGGCGTGGTTGGCGATATGGCGGGATTTTCGGCGGCGAGTTTTCAGCGTGGGGTCAGTTTTGTGCAGGTGCCGACCACACTGCTGTCACAAGTGGATTCTAGCGTCGGGGGCAAAACCGGCGTCAATCATCCACTGGGCAAAAACATGGTTGGTGCCTTTAAGCAGCCCGCTGTGGTACTTGCGGATATGGCGCAGCTAGAGACCTTGCCTGATCGTGAGTTGTCGGCGGGTTTGGCTGAAATTATCAAATACGCGTTGATCCGCGATCTCGATTTTTTGCAGTGGCTTGAAGTGCAGATGCCCAAACTGGTGGCGCGTGATCCGGTGCTGTTGGCTGAGGCGGTGTATCGCTCCTGTGAGCATAAAGCACGCATTGTGGCAGTTGATGAGCATGAGCATGGGGAGCGCGCCTTGCTCAATTTGGGACATACCTTTGGTCATGCCATTGAATCGCATATGGGCTATGGAACTTGGCTGCATGGTGAAGCGGTCGCCGTGGGTATGCTGATGGCGGCTGATTTGTCGATGCGGTTGGGCTGGCTGACTGCTGAGGATGTGGCGCGGGTCAAGTGCGTGCTGTTGGCAGCGCAGTTGCCAGTTGATCCGCCGGTCATGTCTGAGCAGGACTTTTTGGGCTTGATGATGCAAGACAAAAAAGTACTCGCGGGTCAGTTGCGCTTGATTTTGCTCAAAGCACTGGGCGTGGGCGAAATTGTCAAAGGGGTTGATCCGCAATTGTTGTCGCAAACCCTGACCCAACGGCATTTTGGAGCTTAAGGATGTATCCGACGACCCCAACCCCACCAACTTCACGACTCAAAATCGCGCTTGAGCATTGGCGCTCGTTGGGGTGGCTTGGGTTTGGGGTCAGTATTTTATTGGTGTGTTTGATCATGTGGGTCAGTCTACAACTCTCCAAGCGAGTGACGGTGGAGCAGACTTGGGAGAATGCGCCCAAAGCGATTGATCCGCAAAGCCAAGAAGAGCTACTCAACCATACGCTCGGTGCCTTGGTCGATGAAGTACCGATACTGGATTTGAGTACCAAAGATATTCCGACAGGTATCCATGCCCCAGAATTTCGTGGCGTCGCATTTATTGATGCCAACGCGAAAAAATGGACGGTACAGCTGATGAATGTATCGCAAGAAACTGTGATTACCGAATATTTGGCCACCCGTAGTGATCGCAATAAATTTTATTATTTTCGGACGACTCAAGATGATCAAGATCGTTTTGTCTTGACTTATGGCAATGTCAATAGTGTGCAAGAGGCGATGCGTTTGATGCAAGGTGTTGATTTTGCTTTGCCAGACAGTATCAAAGCCTTCCCAGAGCGGTTTGCCAGTTATGAGAATTTGGTGACCGATCAGGGCAGTGATGAGCGCATGATTGGAGGAAGTACACAAAAATATCGCCAAGTCCTCCTCAAACCGGTGTTGATCCCCAGCTATAGCGACGATCCAAGCAGCACGCAACCTAGCAATCCGACCGTCTCGCGTGAGCCAGCCTATGGGGCATTACCGTCTGATCAGGCCATTGCACCGGTCACACCGTCGGTGAGTGATGGCTTTGCGGATGCTCCAGATTCAGCGCCTCAAGATGCAGATTTACCGCCGGTACAAGACCCGTTTAACTAAATCGTTTCAAGGCTTGTCAAATACTTGTGTTTGGCGCTTCTTGGGTTTTTGATAGATCCTGCAAATGTTGCAACAATCGGCCTGATTGTTGCATTTGAGTACCAGCCAATTTTTCTTTAGAATACTCGACCATTTTGTCCGCTTTCGCCATGCGGTCTGCCGATCAGTCGGCATCCGTGATGCAAAGTGGTGTCTCGACAGCTTCTTAAGGGTACGCCATGCATATGCCGCATAACGCCGCTTCCGAGCTTCCCGCCGCAGCTTCCGCATCGAAGCTCGGAATGTACCAGCCTGACGATTTCAAGGATAACTGTGGTTTTGGTCTGATTGCGCATATGCAAGGGGACGTAAGCCATGACCTGCTCAAGACGGCGATTCATAGTTTGAGTTGTATGACTCACCGTGGCGGGATTGCTGCAGACGGTAAGACCGGCGATGGTTGCGGTTTGCTGTTGGCGATGCCCAAAGCATTTTTCCGTGCTGAAGCCGCACGTTTGGGCGTCGAACTGACTGACACCTTTGCTGCGGGTACGATTTTCCTCAATACCGACACGACCTTGGCGCAGCACGCGCGTGAGATCGTCAATGCCGAGATTGCGGCTGAAGGGTTGAGCGTTGCAGCATGGCGTGTGGTACCCACCGATAATCAAGCCCTTGGCGAAATCGCACTGCGTTCACTGCCGGTGTTTGAGCAGATCTTGGTCAATGCGCCTGCCGATTTGTCTGAAGCAGACTTCAACCGTAAGTTGTTTTTGGCACGCCGTCGTGCTGAGCAGCAGCTCGCGCATGATCCGCTGTTTTATGTGACCACGTTGGCCAGCACCGTCATCAGCTACAAAGGCTTGATGATGCCTGAAGCGATTGCTGATTTTTATCAAGATCTGGCCAATCCGTTGATGCAAACCCACATTTGTGTGTTCCACCAACGCTTCTCGACCAACACCTTGCCGCGTTGGCCGTTGGCACAACCGTTCCGCTATTTGGCGCACAACGGTGAAATCAACACCATTATGGGCAACCGCAACTGGTCGGTAGCGCGCACGCCCAAATTTGAAAATCCCTTATTGCCTGGTTTGATGGATCTCAAACCACTGGTCAACCGTACCGGTTCAGACTCTTCTAGCTTGGATAACATGCTGGAAATCTTGGTCGGTGGTGGCATGG
>CALFYA010000108.1 GCA_937952925.1 uncultured Moraxellaceae bacterium | reverse complement strand
GCCAAGCCACCTATGCTGATGGCTTTAGTTGGGCGGCGCATTTTACCCCCGATAGTCAATCGGTGATTTTTAGTGGTTGGGACAATTTGTTGCCTGCCGATACCAACCAAAATACCGATATTTATTTGCGCAACCTGAGCACCGGCCAGCTCACCCTCCTCTCCACCAACGCGCAAGGCCAGCCGAGCAATCAAAACAGTTGGGCTGAATATCTCTCTGCCGATGGTCGCACGCTGTTTTTTAGCAGTAACGCCAATAATTTAGTCGCCAATGATACCAATGGCACGGCTGATGTATTTGCCAAAACCCTCGGTGCTCTCACTGATGCAGGCGGTATCGATACGGTGGTCAGTCAAGTCGATTATCAATTGGGGGCAGGACTTGAGCATTTGACCCTGACCGGCAACGCGATACTTGGCACCGGTAATCAGCTGGGCAATGCCATCACCGGTAATCACCAAAATAACACCCTGACCGGACTAGGTGGACGAGACACCCTATATGGCGGTGATGGGCTTGATCACTTGTCGGGTGGCGACGAGCACGATGGACTGTTTGGTGGCAATGGCGATGATGTCTTGCATGGCGATGCAGGCAACGACCGCTTATATGGTGCGGCAGGCATGGATCAGTTGTGGGGAGATGTTGGGCAAGATCAACTGTATGGCGGCGCAGATCAGGATCAACTGTATGGCGGTGCAGACGCCGACCGACTCGATGGTGGAAGTGGCAATGACCAGCTCTACGGTGGACTCGCCAATGATCAGTTGTACGGTGAACTGGGCGATGATTGGCTTGATGGTGGCAGCCACAATGACCAATTGTATGGCGGCTCAGGCCATGACCAACTGCTGGGGGGATCAGGCAACGATCAACTGTATGGCAGCAGCGGACAAGATACGCTGATTGGGCACTCAGGCAATGATCGCCTAGAAGGTGGTCTGGATGCTGATCTGTATGTGGTCGGGCGTTTGCAAGGTCAAGATCGTATTTTGGATCAAGATACCCACAGTGCCGCGATAGATATCTTACGCTTTGGCGATAAAGTCAGTGAGCAACAACTCTGGCTGAGTCGTACCGGCGATGATTTGGTCTTACAGATTTTGGGCACAAGTGATCAAGTGACGGTGGAAAAATGGTTTGTTGATCGTAGTTATCAGATTGAAAAAATTGAAGTCACCAACAACATCAGTATAGACAGCAACGAAGTGGCTCAACTGGTGAATGCGATGGCAACCCTCACTCCACCCGCAAGCAGTCAAACCACGCTCAATAGCAGCCAACTGGCCGCCTTACACAGCACCTTTGCGGTGACGTGGTTGGACTAAAACAAAAACCCCCAAGCAAGGCTTGGGGGTCTTTGGAATATGGTGGCGCGACCCTCCACCCAATACACAAAATAAGATCATGTTTTATATTATAAAAATAAAATAGCATTTGATTTTATACCAACAAATATACCAACAAATTGAAAAATACCCCCTCTTTTTGCCTGTCTTTGACGCCTTCATGAGCTGGCCTAGCGCGGTCGGTTTGGATGGGTGGCTTTCCGATGAGTGGCAAGAATACCGGTCAAGCTCAGTCTTAAAAGTCTAGAATCGCTAAGCCTACCTCGCCCTGTTCAGTCTGCACCAGAAAACCTTGACCAATCATTTTTTGAATATCACGGTAGAATGTCCGTTCGGTCACATCTGCATAGATGATTTGGATATCTGCATGTCGATACAAGGCAGACGGGCTGAGCTTTTGCCACCCAATCAGCATTAAGGCGTTCAAAAATTTTGCTTGGCGTGGGGTGATACGCTGATCTGCGGTGGCCTGTCGAATCATGTCTTTGAGCAAGAGGATTTCAACCAGAAAATTACAATCATCATGCAGTTTGTTGATGGTGCTAAACATCCCTTCTAAGAAAAACTCGATAAACAACTGATTGCTAAACGGTGCTTTGGCTTGCGCCGATTGACGACAGGCATTGAACAAACTGAAATAGCGATGCAGGTGTTGTTGATAAAAACGCCAAATCTCAGCCGAACTAAAACGATAGCCCGACTGCTCTAAAATCAACATCTCGATCAAGCGGCCTGTGCGTCCATTACCATCCCAAAATGGATGAATCAGCTCAAAGTAGTAATGCGCTAATGGGGCACGAATCAGTACTGGTAGGCTCAAGATGTTGGGATGATTCAGCCAGTCTATCCATGCTTGCATCAACAATAAGATGTCATCCAAACATTTGGGTGGGCGATATACACCACCATGTAGGGCATTGCCCACCAATGTTTTTTGTCCCTTTTGATTGTTGCGAAATTGACCCGTGGGATTATTGGCTTCATCTACACCCTGACTGACAAGGGTATGTAAGTGCTGAATCGAATGGGGATTGATGGGCTGCCCCTGATATGGTGCTAAAACCTTTTTATTGTGCTGCTGTACCCACTCAATCGCCTGTTTTAGGTTGGTCAAACGCTTCGCTTCACGCGCTTGGACATCTTTGGGGTCAAGTCTTAAAATTTGGCGCGTTTCTTCTTCAGTGAATGTGCCTCCTTCAATCGTATTTGTGCCGTACACACTGCTTGCTGTGACACGCTCGCGCATTTGATCAACAATGGTGGGCAGTAAAGGCGTTTTATTAAAGCGATGCTGGGCATCATTGATACGATCAATCAAGGGTTGTACAACGGTGAGATCTACTCCGACCTGAAAGGTGAATGCACCAGAACGGTAGGTCATCACCCGTAAAGTGGTGTCATCAAGCCACGTTGCCCTACTGTCCATAGCCAACCTGCATGTCAGGAAAAATGTCAATAACTAAACAATATAATTCAAATAGATACAAATACAATCAGCTTTTTTGTGTCAGTAAATATGGCTTTAAAAAAATCATAACTTTCATTTGCTTATGCGAAATTATGCGAAAATTTAGGATTAGCATGTCAGTACATTTTGTCAGTTGTGACACTGCCCCCGACTGGGGGCACGCGCTCACTGATACCGTTCCCGAATCGCCCGACCACTCCCGTGCACCTCCAAGCACTGCGCTTGTACCAGTAACAAGATGGTGTCTTGGCATTGCTGCTCATCCCATTGCAGGTAGTCGCGGCATTTGGCTTGCCAATCTAGGCGGTTCACCCACATCCGTGTGGTGTCTTGGCGGCATCGCTCCACCTCGATCAACTCACATTCACGCAGG
>CALFYA010000107.1 GCA_937952925.1 uncultured Moraxellaceae bacterium | reverse complement strand
CTCTATCAGGCCAAGCGAGAAGGACGACATCGCTATTGTGTCGATACACAATCCTGTTAGGATTCGCATTGACCAAAAAGACTCTGTTTTTTGGTATCAGGGTCAAAAAGCCGCGATATGACGGCGAACATCCATTCCAAACGATCTGGAGAGATCCCAATGGACAAAATCTGGCTTGATACATACAAAGCATCGGGGATCGTACCCGAAGTTGTATTGCCGGCAGACAACACCTCGATGGTTGATATCTTCGAGCGTAATTTCCAACAATATGCCAACCGTGACGCGTTTGTGTGCATGGACAAACGGATCACCTTCCGTCAAGTCGATGAGGCCAGCCGCGCATTTGCCGCATACTTGCAATCCTTGGGTCTCAAAAAAGGCGCTCGCGTGGCGGTGATGTTGCCCAACGTGTTGCAATACCCCATTGCAGCGGTCGGCATCTTGCGTGCTGGTTATGTGTTGGTCAACGTCAACCCACTGTACACCGCGCGTGAGCTTGAGCACCAACTCAAAGACTCTGGCTCTGAAGTGCTGGTGATTTTGGACAAATTTGCCAACGTCTATCAGCAAGTGGCGGCCAATACGCCTGTGCGCCATGTGGTGCTGGCCACCGTGGGCGACTTGCTCGGTTTTCCCAAAGGCTTGATTGTCAATTTCGTGTTGCAAAAAGTCCGCAAAGAAATCCCTGCCTACAACATCGCCAATGCGATTGGCTTTAACAAAGCCATTTCAATTGGGAAAGGCAAATCCTACAGCCGCCCCCAAATCACCTTGGCAGATACTGCGGTATTACAATATACCGGCGGTACCACCGGCGTTTCGAAGGGTGCTGAGCTGA
Organism: uncultured Moraxellaceae bacterium; assembly: GCA_937952925.1. Classification (GTDB taxonomy): domain Bacteria; phylum Pseudomonadota; class Gammaproteobacteria; order Pseudomonadales; family Moraxellaceae; genus CALFYA01. The sequence continues at coordinate 13,567 of CALFYA010000107.1, read as the reverse complement.
CCCACCGCAACTTGGTTGCCAATTTGCTGCAAGCCGATGCGATGTTTGTGATTGCGTTTGGCAATGGCCAACAAGAAGGTAAAGTGATTTTGTGCGCCCTGCCGCTCTATCACATTTTTGCCTTTATGGTCTGCGCGATGTACGGCATGTACAAAGGCAGCATGAGCTTGCTGGTGCCCAACCCCCGCGACATCCCCGGCCTTGTCAAAGAAGTCGGCACCTACAAGCCCGCCTTCTTCCCTGCGGTCAATACCTTGTTTAATGCCTTGGTACACAACGACGACTTCAAAGCCTTGGATCACTCCAACATGAAGATGGCGATGGGTGGTGGTATGGCCGTGCTGCCATCGACTGCTGAAGCATGGCACAAAATCACCGGTGTCCCGATTGTCGAAGGCTATGGCTTGTCGGAGACCTCACCAGTCGCTACCGCCAACCCACCGGATATCAAAGCCTACACCGGCACCATTGGGATTCCAATTCCATCGACCGAAATCGCCATTATGGATGACGACGGCAACCTCGTTCCGCAAGGCGAGCGTGGCGAAATCGCCATCCGTGGCCCACAGGTCATGAAAGGCTACTGGCAGCGCCCCGAAGAAACCGCCAAAGTGATGACCGCCGACGGCTTTTTCCGTAGTGGTGACATTGGTGTGATGGATGCCCAAGGTTACGTCAAAATCGTCGATCGTAAGAAAGACATGATTTTGGTGTCGGGCTTCAACGTGTATCCCGCCGAAATCGAAGAAGTCATCACCAAGCACCCCAAAGTGTTGGAAGCCGCAGCGATTGGTGTGGCAGATGACAAGAGCGGTGAAGTGCCCAAGCTGTTTATCGTCAAGAGCGATGAAAGCCTGACCATTGACGAAGTCAAAGCGTTCTGCCGCGACAACCTCACCGGTTACAAGCAACCGCGCTACATCGAGTTCATCAAAGAGCTGCCAAAATCTCCTGTTGGGAAGATTTTGCGTAAAGAATTGCGTAAGTAATTCAAGCGACACAGAAGCAGCCTACGGGCTGCTTTTTAATATCTCCAAAAAATACATATTTTTAAGTCATAAAATAAGTCATAGAATCCGCTTTTTTATACCCCATCATTTGATCTTGATTCACGCTGTGGTGCGTGATGATCAGGCTCGACGGTGGTTGTGGAGTGTTGTGGTTGTGTTGTCATCAGTTGAGTTTGAAAAAATCAAAGCTGCGACGATCCACAAACGGATCATTCAAGGCCATCGTGGTGAGTTGTTTGTGTCTACCACCAATCACTACATGGAAAAATATTTGGTCGGCGTGCAGCAGATCGAACCGAGTACCATCCAGAATCTCCAGCACAATTTAAACAAACGCCATGCATGGGCAGCGGCGCATCACGCACGTTTTGTACACTTGATTTGTCCAGACAAACAACATGTACAGCCCGACGATTATCCGATTGTGCCAACGTTTCGGTTTGGTGAGTATTTTCAGCAGCAGGTGTCGATGCCGCTTTTGTATCCGCTGGCTGCGTTGCAACAGGCACAGCAGCAGCAACGGGTTTATCATCAACATGATTTTCACTGGAATGCGCATGGTGAGCTGGTGGTGCTTGAGCAGTTGCTCACATCACTCAAAGGTTTGGATCTTGAGCAAACGCTGAATTACTGGCGTGCGTGTATTGTCAAAAGAACAGACTGGGTTGGGATGTTGGCCAAAGATCTCACGCCCTCACCTACAGAAACGACCCATACCATGCGGATCAATCATCCACTCAGTGCGGATATTCAGATCAGCAGCAACCACTGCAAAGCGCCGATGGGCAAAGTGTTGTACTTTGAGCATCAGCAGGCGCATTCACCACAGCGCGTGCTGGTCTTTGGGGACTCGTTTGCCGAGTCGGTGGTACGGCTATTACCAGTCGCTTATCGTGAGGTGTTGATGGTGCGCTCAAAGTCGTTTCATGCCGACTTGGCGGATCTATACCAGCCCGATATCCTGATCACCAGTTCTGCCGAGGGTTATATGTGCCGGATGGTCGCAGATGAGCAGGTCAAGCCGTGGCAACAGTGGCGACAGCTTGCGGCACCAGACCATCAGTGTGATGCCCCACTGCAAGCCTTGTATGCCCGTTTAGATCAAGCCACCACGTCTGCTTAAGAAGCAGACGAGGATTGTGCATCCAGCAGGGCTTGCATTTCTTGATATAGCCACTCGCGCAGCTCCTTGCGGATCGGCTCAAGCGCTTGCTCGATCAAATCATCAGCTTCACGCAAAAAGCGTTTTTTGATCTCACTGGCAATCACGCTGTCGTGTGCATGCGCATGGTTGTACTGCGTCTGTATCACAGTCACCTTGTGTGCAAGCGGCTGTACATCGGCAGCAGGCCATGCGGGGCGGGCTTGCTCTTGTGCTTTCCACATCGCAAACATGGTTTTGGGTTCAAGCAGCTCACAGGTACTTGCCAGTTCATCAAACACCCGTTGGCGAAAGGCATCCGACGCGCCCAACCAGCGGCTTGGAAAATCTCGACCTAGTTCTAAGGCCATTGGGGTACTCCTCGTATCGTCTATGCCTAGACCTCAAAGGTCTGTGGCTCAATCCCTTGCTGGCGATACCAGCGAAAACGGTGGCGGCCTTGGATGCGGGCATCATCAGTGCTGCCAATAATCTCCAAAATCCGCTCAAACCGAGCAGGATCAGCAGCATCATTGGCCAAATTCAGACAACAGCCGACAAATGAGTCGGGTGCAACCAACCCTAAGCAAATCGGGGTGCTCACATCATCAATGCCATGTGGCACAAAGCTACTCGCGTCAAACGTCCACAGCAAATCATCAAATGCCTGCATCGCGGCCACATCGCTAAAACGTACAAACAGCGGCGTTTTGGCAATAATCCCCACCCGCCGACACAGTCGGCAGGCGAGTAGCTCAGGGCTTAAGCCGGTATTGATCACATAAAATGCCACCGGCGACGGGGAAGCGCTCATTTAGCCTTGCGCACGTTGACGCAAAAACTGCATCAACAGCGGCACAGGCCGACCGGTCGCCCCTTTGCCAGCCCCTGAGACATGCGACACGCCCGCGATATCCAAATGCGCCCAACGGTAGTCTTTGGTAAAACGTGCCAAGAAACAGGCGGCGGTAATCGCACCCCCATAAGGCCCGCCAATATTGCCCATATCGGCAACAGGGGAATCGAGCAGTTCTTGGTAATCTTCCCAGACCGGCATGCGCCAGACCCGATCATGCAGCACTTGCCCTGCGCCTTGTAGCTCGGCGGCCAGCTCATCGTCGGGGCTAAACAAGCCTGCCACCACTTTGCCTAATGCCACAATACACGCACCGGTCAGGGTGGCGATATCAATCACAGCGGCAGGATTGAATTTTTGGATATAGGTGAGCGTGTCACACAGCACCAAACGGCCTTCGGCGTCGGTATTGAGGATTTCGACGGTCTGACCACTCATGGAGGTCACGACATCACCCGGCCTTGTGGCGCGACCAGAGGGCATGTTTTCAGCGCAGGCCAACGCACCCACCACGTTGATCGGTAGGCGTGATTCACACAAGGCGCGCATCACGCCCATGACAGATGCCGCACCCGCCATATCAAACTTCATCTCGTCCATATTGGCCGCAGGTTTGATTGAGATACCACCGGTATCAAAGGTCACGCCTTTGCCGACCAGTACCACGGGCTGACTGTCATCGGATTTGCCCTTGTATTCAAGGGTAATCAAACGGCCTTCGCGTTCTGAGCCGATGGACACCGCCAAAAACGTGTTCATGCCCAATGCTTGCATTTGCGCATGATCAAGTACGGTGACGGTCAACAGGTCAGGATACTGTGCAGCGAGCGCGAGTGCTTGCTCCGCCATGTATTCGGGGTAGCAAATGTTGGCCGGTTGATTGGCCAAATCACGCGCCACATTTTGGCCTTGATGGACTGCAAGGATAAAGGCCAAACGGCCGTCCAACGCTTGTTGGCCGATCAAAGTCATGCTGCCAAGTTTGCTCTCAGTTTTTTTGCTTTTGTAAGCATCAAAGCGATACGCTGCATTGGCAAGACTCAGTACAAACGCATCCAGTGCAGCATCGGGAATGCCATCAATCTCAAGCGTGGCCTGACTCACCCGTGTATTCAAGGCTTTATAAATGGCGGTTGCTAATGTTTGCGCCTGACCGGTTTTGAGTTCGGCCAGCTTGCCTGCACCCACCAACAGCAATTGCTGATCGGGTGCATCGGGCAGTTGATAAATCGGCAGTGTTTCAGCCAATTTGCCCGTAAACCCAGCGCGTTCGAGGCTGGTGTGGATGCTCTGTTGGGCTGCGGCGCTGAGGTCGGTGGGTAACGCGGTCAGCTGCTCGCTGTCGATCAGCAATACCCGTACAGCTTGCACAGAAGCTGCGGCAAGCGTTGGTGCATATTGAATCTTCATAAAACTAAAACCAATAAAAAATCACGACGGTATCGCTGCATTAAAGCACTGTCCTGCCAAGCTGACCAGTATTCACATCAGACAACTATGCAATGATTTGCAATCGGTTAAACTGTGCCACCGCACGCGCTTCGGAAACCACCATTTTGATCATTCGTCGTTATCTGATCAGTCAAGTTGCCAGTACCACACTGGTGGTCACGGCGTTGTTGACACTGGTGACGGTGGGTGGTCGGCTGATCAAATATTTTGGGGTGGCCGCGCAAGGTCGATTAGATGCCAGCGTGTTGCTGAGTATTGTGGGATTTCGCCTGCTCGACTTTTTGGTGTTGATTGTCCCCTTAAGTTTTTTTATTGCCATCATGTTGGTGTTTGGCCGCCTATATGTCGATCACGAAATGGCTGTGCTCAACAGCAGTGGGGTGAGTCGTGACCGGCTGGGGCTATTGATGTGGCCGTTGGTGTTGGTATTGGTGCTGGCCGAAGCCACCTTAACCCTGTTTGCCGCGCCGTGGGGCAGCCGCCAATCGGATCAGTTGTTTGCCGAGCAAGCGTTACGCAGTGGCTTTGAGTTGGTCAAACCCGGTGAGTTTGTATCGAGTGGTGCATATACCATTTATGCCGGCGCGTTGTCGGAAGATCGACGAGAGCTGCGCAATGTGTTTTTCTATCAGCGTGCGCAAGAAGCGGGTGAGATGGATCGCATGATTGTGGCTGAGCGCGCACAACGGGTGATTGATCCCACGCAAACCGCGAGTGTGGTGGATTTGGTCAATGGTCGCCAATATCAAATCTTGCCGAATGGTTTGCGCTATAACCATGCCGAGTTTTCGTATTATCGCCTGCGCTTGGCGCATGACAATGCAGACAATCCCGAAACGACACGTTTAGAAGCAGCACCGATTGCTCAGTTATGGCCGCGTCGTCACGAAGCGGCGGTTCAAGCCGAATTGGGCTGGCGTTTGTCGATGCCGTGGGTGATGCTGCTCGCTGCTGGTTTGGCAGTGCCATTATCCGAAGTGAGTCCACGGCAAGGACGTTATATCAAGCTGTTTCCCGCGATTATTTTATTTGCATCATTGGTGGTGTTGTTGGTCTCGGTCAAGACCCGCGTGAGTAAAGAAAAACTTGAGGTGTGGATGTTTGCGGTGGTGCTGGTGGTGTACTTGCTGCTGGGGTTGTTTTTAGCCAAAAAACAACGCCTTGCGCCACAGGTGAAAAAACGTCTCAAAGGGGTCATCTCATGATTTTATCGCGTCATGTCAGTCGTACCACCGGTTTGGCGATGCTAGGCGCGACCGGCCTGTTGTGGTTTTTGCAGGTGCTCTTTTCGTATATCGGCCAGCTCGGTGAGCTCAAAGATCAGTATCGTGCCTTGGATGCGCTGCATTATATTGTGTGGGAATCGCCGCGTTATCTGTATGAGTTATTACCCGTTGCGGGGTTGATTGGTGCGGTGGTTGGCTTGGGCACCTTGGCATCAAGTAGCGAATTGGTGGTGATGCGGGCGGCAGGAGTCAGTCTATGGCGTATTGTCGGCTGGGTGCTGCGTCCGGCAGTGTTGTTGATGGTGGCATCCTTGGCCTTGAGTCAGTGGGTGTTGCCGTATGCCAGTGAGCAAGCACAAGCCGTGCGTAGCCCAGAAAGCAAGGCGCGTGTGGGCGAAATCAAAGGCTATTGGAGCCGTGATCAGCAGCAGTTTATTTATGTGGAATATGCCAATGCGGCAGGCGTATTGCGCAATCTCAAAATCGTCCAATTGGATGCGCAACAGCGTCTAAGCTACACCTTGCAGGCGGCCACTGGGCAATATCAGCAAGGGCAGCAATGGCGCTTGTATCAAGGTCAAACCATGACGGTACAACCCGATGGTCACATACAAGCCCAGCGTTGGTCTGAGCAGACGGTTCAATTGGGCTTACAGCCGCAGTATGTGCATTTGGTGACCATGCAGCCCGAAGACCTTGCTCCAAGTCAGCTTTGGCAATACATTCGTTATTTGAATCAACAAGGTCAGACCGCTGCGGCGTATGAGCTGGCGTTGTGGCAAAAACTAGCCGCACCATTTGCCTTGGTGTCGTTGGTGATCATCGCGTGCTCGTTTATTTTTGGCCCATTGCGGCAGCAAACGGTTGGTTTTCGACTGGTTATCGCGCTATTTGTCGGTTTAGGCTTTCGTTACTTGCAAGACTTTTTGGGCTATGCGAGTCTGATCTACGCCACCTCGGTGGGGTGGTTTGTCGCAATACCCATTCTTGTGGTGGTATTGATCGGGGCGTTTGCATTACGCCGTATGCACTAATCATGGATGAGTGTGATATGGCCGCAAATCAACACAAACAGGATCGCTTTGGCGTAAGGGAATCGTTTTGCTGATCTGGACTTCGGCGCACGCCACAGATGTGGGAACACGGCGCAAGATCAATGAAGATTCGGTTCTTGAGTTACCGAGTCAAGGTTTTTGGGTGGTGGCCGATGGAATGGGTGGACATTCCGCAGGTGATTTTGCCAGTCAATTGATTACACGCGAATTGGCCAAGCTCGAATGCCGCAACCGAAATATTGCCGATGTGGTCGATGAGATTGAACAAACGTTCTTTCGCATCAATCAAGACATGCACGAACATGCCCGCAAGCAACATGTGTCGGTGGTTGGCAGTACAGTGGTGATGATGCTCCTCACCAATCAAATAGGCGTGTGTTTATGGGCGGGTGATTCACGGCTGTATCAGTTCCGCGATGGTGAAATTCGCCGGATCAGCTCAGATCACTCCTTGATCCAAAGCCTGATTGATCGCGGCGAACTCACTGAAGAACAAGCCAAATATCATCCTTCACGCAATGTGATTACCCGCGCAGTCGGTGCTGATCATACCGTTTATCTGGATTGCCGTGTGTTTCAGCCAAAAGCAGGGGATAGCTATTTGCTTTGCTCCGATGGCCTCTACAACGAAGTCCATGAAATGGATATGATGGATTTGGTAAACGGGCTGATTCCACGCGAGGCGACAGAATCATTGATTTCTGTTGCGCTTGAAGATGGTGCAGATGACAACATTTCGGTGATCGTGGTCAAAATCCGTGAATAACAATCGTGATGACAGTCACTTCCAGCAAGCCAATGATCGTCTAAAAAATTTGGACCGTCGGCGCTATGAAGGTCAAATGACCCATGAGCAATACCGGCAAGAGCGCCATGAAATTTTGCGCTTTTTGGCCGGTGAAGACCTTCCACAAGAAGGCGAGGCCGACGACGGCTTGCCTGAATATGTCCCACGCAAACGACGCTGGTGGTGGCCAGTGGGAGGATCACGCTAAATGGCGTGATCATCTGCCAACGTGGCGTGCTTAGTCGCGCTCCGCCATGGTAATCGTATAGGTTTTACCTTGCTTGAGCTTTTGGCAGTTGCCAAACACTTCCTTGAAGGTACGCTGCATAAACTCGCGCAAGCCATTGATGGTGACCACATAGAAGCGTCCACCTTCGTTCATCGCGTTCCATGCATCCAGCAAATACAAATAGTGCTGCTCTTTACTGGCTTTGGCGGGTAGATTCGACATCACCAAATCAAACCGACGTGTGGGATCGACATGGCGAAAGCCGTTGGACAGCTGCACTTGTGTATTACTTAAGCCATTGGCGGCACAGTTGAGCTTGGCGTATTCAACCGCCACAAAATCTTTATCAATCAGCAAATGCTGGCCTTGTGGGCAGGCGCGTGCGGCGGTCATCCCAAGCACCCCATAGCCGCAACCCAAATCAATCGAGCTGTCGGCTGATCGAAACTCGATGTGATCGAGTAGCATCAACGAGCCTTCATCGAGTTGCTCAGGCGAAAATAACCCCCATGTCGAGCGAAACTTGAAAGGCTGACCGAGTACATCTTCGGTAAATTCGAGGTCTTGTCGCCAGCGAGTATGCAAGCTGTTGAGTTCGGCGCGGTTCATGAAGCGTCCCCAAAATCGATTGGGGCGATGATAAAGGATTTTGGTAGAGGGGTGTGTGGCAGATTTTGGCTGAGCCCAGATAGAGAAAACCCGCCCAAATATCATCCTGATAGGGCGGGTCTCAATACAACGTCCGGTGTTGCTGCTTCCTTACGACTCACGACTCGTCCAAATCGTTCGTCATTGCGTCCTACGGCAGTCCTTCCTTCGGGTCATCCTGACCGACTTCCTTGTGCCGTGAAAGTATTATGCACAAAAAATGGGGGGTGCTATAGCGGATAAAACCTCAGTATGCCGACGTTTTGGCTTACATGGCTGACCAAAAAAACAACATAAGGTTTACATTTGCCGTGTGGGTGTGCAGATGGGGTGTAGATGCGTATGGATGGGGTATGATTCAGATAGAGAAAACCCGCGCTGTCTCGTCCTGATAGCGCGGGTCTCAATACAACGTCCAGTGTTGCTGCTTCCTTGTGACTCACGACTCGTCCAAATCGTTTGTCATTGCGTCCTACGGCAGTCCTTCCTTCGGGTCATCCTGACCGACTTCCTTGTGCCGTGAGAGTATCATCGTTGATTTCACACCGTCACACCAGCTGCAAAAAACCGCTTTATTTGTCATCCAAAGCGTACAAACGGTTTACACGCGATAATCAACGATCACCGGTGCATGATCGCTAAAGCGATGCTCCCGATAAATCGACACTTGCTCAATCCGATCTTGCCAATCGGGTGAGGCGATTTGATAGTCAATCCGCCAGCCGACATTCTTTGCCCATGCCTGCCCACGATTGCTCCACCACGAGTATTCATCTGGACGTGGGTTTTTGTGGCGAAAGGCATCGATATAACCCAACTGTGTCGGGCTAAACAACTGATCCATCCATGCGCGTTCGTGTGGCAAAAAACCGGAGTTTTTCAGGTTGCCTTTCCAGTTTTTCAGGTCAATTTCTTTGTGGGCGATATTCACATCACCACATAAGATGATTGAACGATGTTGTGCGCGCCAATCGGCAAGAATGGGGGTGATCTTTTGTAAAAAATGATCTTTACGCGCTTGTGCCTCGTCACTGCTAGAGCCAGATGGAAAATAAACCGATGCAATCGCAAAGGTGTCGCCATCGGGGCGCTCAAACTCAGCCACCGTAAAACGGCCTTCGCTGTCGCACAGCTCAAAACCCAACCCATCGGTGACCGACACCAACGGTAAGCGACTATAAATGGCGGTGCCCGCATAACCGGCGCGTTCGGCAGGATAGAGGTGGGTGTACCACAGTGGAGGTTTGTGATGATCAAGCCATTGATGCGCTTGTAAGCGAGTTTCTTGCATACACACCACATCGGCATTGGATTGTTCGATCCATTCGAGCACGCCTTTTTGGTGTGCTGAGCGTAAGCCATTGAGGTTTAAAGAGACCACACGGATGCAGCCGTCGGGTTTGGGAAGCATGAGGGGTTCTACGCGAGAGGAATAGGGCGATTTTAGCGAAGTTTTGCGACTCAGGGGAAACAAGCACTGAGGAACGTTGGTTTAAGATTCTTGCACCGTTGTGATGATCCATCGATGAGGGGAGTCATTTTGTCATTCTCTACCAGCCACATGCAGCACAGACGCTGCAAAAAATCCCATCTTCTCACGATGAACGTCTTATTCGACAATTGGTGAAACCCCGCAAATCGCCTACACTGCACCCTTCAATCTGGCAGGGGAATGCAGGACATGACCTTACAATCCCAACTTGAAACCCGTTTACAGATCTTGGCACCTCGCGTACTGCGGATCGACAACGAATCACGCGGACACGGTGGCTATTACGAAGGTAAAGAAAGCCATTTTAAAGTCACGATTGTCAGTGATGCGTTTGCAGGGTTGCGTTTGGTGCAGCGTCATCAAAAAGTCTATGCGTTGGCTGGTGAGTTGCTCGGTGCAGGTGCCATCCATGCGCTGGCGATTCACGCATACACCCCCGAGGAGTGGACAGATGATGTGCCCGCAAGTCCCCAATGTGCTCATCAACGAGGCTAATCCATGTTGATCAAAATTTTGCATATGTCGTTTGGTCTGTTGGCTGCGCTGCTATTTTGGGCGCGGGTCGCCATCAGCTGGAAAACCAATGGTGAACTGAGCGGTGGTGTGGGCAAATTTTTTAAAATTGCCCCGCACATCGTTTATACCGTATTGGTGCTGTGTGGTTTGCACCTGCTCATGCAATTACCCGGTGTGTATCCGCATTGGCTGATCGCCAAATTGGTGCTGTTTGCGGTGGCGATTTCATCATCAATCAAAGCCTTTCGCAGTGATGCCACCCAAGCCAAGTTTCGCTCAGGCGTTTTAATCGCGAGCATCGCTTATATTGGGATTTTCTGGCTGATTATTGCCAAACCTGGTGGTTTGTATATCCAGCAGCCCAGCACGCCGCCTGCGGTCAGCAGCACGGCAACTCCATAACTCTAGGACTCAAACATGCTCAAACGTGTGGTGTTTAACCAAAAAGGTGGCGTCGGTAAATCGAGTATTACCGTCAATTTGGCGGCAATTGCTGCAGCGCGTGGCTATCGTACGTTGGTGATTGACCTTGATCCACAGTGCAACTCTAGCCAGTATTTGCTCGGCGAAAAAGCCACGCACGGTCATGGCAACCCAGAGCTTGAACCCAATATCGGCGGTTTTTTTGAAGAAACCTTGCATGCTGGTCAAGGCAAGGGCTTACTAGGATCAGCGCTTGGCTCCATCCTCAAAGCCAAGGAAGCCGGTTTGGGCGGTTATGTGCATCCCACGCGGTTTGAGCGTTTGTCGGTGATTCCGGCGAGTCCCACATTAGGCGAGATGGAACACGCGCTGCAAAGCAAACATAAAATTTTTAAATTGCGTGATGCCTTGCGGGAGTTGTCGAGTCGGTTTGATTTGGTGTTTATCGACACGCCACCGGCCTTCAACTTTTTTACCCTATCAGCGTTGATTGCCGCTGAGCGTGTGGTGATTCCGTTTGATTGCGATGTGTTTTCGCACCGTGCCTTGCAGACATTGCTTGAAAACGTGGTCGAGACGCGTAGTGATCACAATCCACAGCTCGAAGTCGAAGGGATTGTGGTCAATCAATATCAAGCGCGAGCCAGCTTACCTCAGCAAGTGGTACAAAGCCTAAAGACTGACGGTTTGCCCGTCTTTGACAACATGCTGCCGCCTTCAGTGGTGATGAAAGAGTCCCATCAGCACAATCAACCGCTGATTCATCTCAATCCTGATCATAAGTTGACCCAAGCGTATGCGGCGTTGTTTGATGAAATGAATCAGCGTCGTTAGGAAGTGGTCATGAAAGCTTGGGTGATGGGAGTTGCGTGCTTGGGGTTGGTCGGTTGCAACATGAGTCCGATCAAACCTCTGTATGTTTCCCCCACGCAGTATCAAGGTTGGGGCTGTGAGCAGCTGCGCCTTGAATACAATCGGATCGGCCAGTACCTGAAAAATGGCATCGAAGTGCCCAAACAGCAGACCTTTGGGATTGGCTTGGGTTTGGGTGGCGTGATTGGCGGACGACATGGTGGTGGTATTGTGCCAAGCATTTCGGTCAATATGGGGCAACATCAAAACAGTACCCGTACGGAATACGCCAAGATTCTGGGTCAGCGTGATGCGGTGGCACAAGCGGCAGAATTTCAAAATTGCCCCTTTAAGTTGCCCAAATACGCCGAGCTTGTGCCGAAAAAATAAGCAAAATATCACCAAACCTCAGCGCAAGCGCCAGATTGCGGTGCAGGGTGATTGCCAAATCCGCCCTAGGCGCATAGAATGATGCCCTATTCGGTGTGTAGCGCAGTCCGGTAGCGCATCTGCTTTGGGAGCAGAGGGTCGGGGGTTCGAATCCCTCCTCACCGACCAAACACTAGCCCACGGTGACCCACCGTAGCGCATGAACCCCAGAATCTACAAGGTTCTGGGGTTTTTTGTTGCCCATAGCGGCCTATGGCGTACTATGGCAAAACACCAACAAAAGTTGGTATTTTTGTTGGTATCGAAAATACCAACAGGTTTTATACCAACATGCTCACCGATGCAGCGATTAAAAGGCTCAAGCCACCACCTGTAGATCAAAAAACCCCAGACAAGTACACAGATGCGCATGGCCTACAGTTGCATGTGTTTTCCACAGGGCGTATGACGTGGATTTATGCTTATCGGACTGATGGCAAGCAAAGAAGCTATACGATTGGCAAATATCCAACAGTCAGCCTTGCCGATGCCAGACGCGCACGCGATGCCGCCCGTCAATTGATCGAGCAGGGCATAGACCCCAACCAGACCAAACGGCAGGCCAAGCGTGAAGAAAACCGAGAACACACCTTCGAGGTGATTGCTCGACGGTGGCTAGAAGATCGACAAATGACCATCACCGCAGGGAGCCACAAACGCAATGTGGCTACAGCCGAAAAGGATATTTTCCCAGCAATAGGACACATAGCGATTGATCAGATTAAAAGCCCCGACATACTGGCAATGGCTCGCAAGGTCGAAGCGCGTGGAGCTGCTGAAATGGCAAGGCGTGCAATCAGCTTGACAGGGCAGGTGTTTAGACAGGCAATGTGTGAAGGATTGACCAGCCATGACCCCACGACAGGGCTACATGCAGCCCTCAAGCCGCGTGTGGTGCGGCACATGGCACGCATCAGTGCTACCGAGTTGCCCAAGCTGCTCAACGACATCGAGCAATATCAGGGCGACCCCCAGACACGCATCGGGCTAAAGCTGGTCAATCTGTGTTTTGTCCGCACCAAAGAACTCCGGTTCATGGAGTGGGCAGATTTAGACCTTGATGCCAAGTTGTGGCGTATCAGTGCTGAAAAAATGAAAAAACGCCGCCCCCACATTATCCCACTGTCGAGCCAAGCGATTGAGCTATTAGAGCAACTGCGAGCCATTACCGGTCATACGCCGTATGTCTTTCAAAACCTCAGTACCCGAAAGCCCTACAGTGAAGCGGTATTCATTTCAGCACTAAACCGTATGGGCTACAAAGGGCGTATGACTGGACATGGTTTTAGGGGATTGGCTTCAACCATCCTGCATGAACAGGGCTATATGCACGCTGCCATCGAGATCCAGCTCGCCCATGTGGACAAAGATGCCGTATCAGCAGCCTACAACCATGCTGATCATTTGCCCTATCGAACCAAGATGATGCAGGAGTGGGCGGACTATCTGGA
>CALFYA010000106.1 GCA_937952925.1 uncultured Moraxellaceae bacterium | reverse complement strand
ACACCTTAATTCATAGGGTGTTGCACTTCAACTTTGAATCCAAGGAGTTAAATTTGATTGCGACACAGCACACCCTGCCAAAAAATAAGGACTGATCCGTAGCACCCATCTTTTGATGGTTTCTTATGCCTACCGCATCACATTTTAGTGATGGGTTTAAACATAGGCAAGAAATTACTGAAATTGCATCAATATTTTACTTAGCCACCAACACGCCCTGATGCCGTCCACCCACCACATAAGCACGCGTGGCCTGCTCCCACTGCGAATGCTGCTCAGCAGTGAGATGCCCACGCAGCAACTGCCAACGCAAATAAATCAACCACGTATTGAGCACATCCCGCTCACAATAGGTGGTTAGCTCTTCCCATCGCTGCAAACGCACTTGCTCCGCCACACCATGCCCGCTTTGCCCTTGCTTACCGGCAAAGCCAAGCAGGCGCGCCACATCGTCGAGTTTTTGGAAGTTTTTGCCGTTAAACATCGCCAGCACATCCATCAAATCGGTATGACGAGTTTGATAACGGTTTTGGTAGTTGTTGAATTTGCGGCTGGCATCATGCTCACCTTGATCCAACAGACTTTTGGCGGTCAAACCATGCTTCATGGCACGATACATCAACACCGGCAAATCAAAACCAGAACCATTCCAACTAACCAAAGTCGGAAAATGTTGCTCAAAAATATTGAGAAAGCGCTGGATCAATTCGCGCTCGCTGTATTCAGCTTGGCTAAATGAAAACAGCTTAAGCTGGCCATCATGTACCCATAAGCCGGAAATACACACAATCTCATGAAAGGGTAAGCGCGGAAACTCATGCCCCAAATCCTGCCGCCGTAAGTTGGACAAGGCCAGCTCAGCCTGATCGTCGGGCAAATCCAGACCATGCAGCCGTTTGCCTGCTTCGAGATCAGGAATGGTTTCAATATCAAACACCAACAGCGGATTGGGAAACATGATCAGACCTCATCCACCACCGAAAATAACCCTGTCGACAAATAGCGATCACCCCGATCACACACGATACAGACGATCACCGCCTCTGGATTGGCCTCGGCCACTTGCAGCGCTGCCCACACCGAACCACCCGAGGACACGCCCGCACTAATTCCTTCCATTTTGGCAAGGCGGCGCATGGTACGCTCCGCTTCAATCTGGGGAATATCAATGATCTGATCGACACGGGTTTCATCAAAAATCGTCGGCAAATATTCTTTCGGCCAGCGGCGAATGCCGGCAATTTGCGCCCCATCAGCCGGTTGTAGGCCAATGATTTGAATGTCAGGATTTTGCTCTTTGAGGTATTTGGATACCCCCATAATGGTGCCAGTGGTGCCCATCGAGCTGACAAAATGAGTGATTTTGCCTGCGGTTTGCTGCCAAATCTCAGGGCCCGTCGTCAGATAATGCGCCAGTGGATTATCGGGATTGCCAAACTGATTGAGCACCTTGCCACGACCTTCGGCCTCAAGCTTGAGTGCCAAATCGCGCGCCCCTTCCATCCCTTCGGCTGGTGTGACTTCGATCAGCTCTGCCCCATACGCCCTCATCGCGTCTTTACGCTCTTGGGTCGCGCCACTGGGCATCACCAAAATCATCCGATAACCACGCATGGCTGCCACCATCGCCAAGGCAATGCCAGTGTTGCCACTGGTCGCCTCAATCAAGGTATCCCCCACCTTGATATCGCCGCGTCGCTCGGCCTGCAAAATCATGTTATAAGCAGGACGATCCTTGACTGATCCGGCGGGATTATTGCCTTCGAGTTTGGCAAGTACCGTGGCTTGAGTATGGGCAGCCAAACGCTGCAAACGCACCAGTGGGGTGTTGCCTACATAATCATCGAGCGTCAAATCAGTCATGGTGCGATCACAGTGCAGCAAAATTGCTGTGTATTGTAGAGAAAAAGCCGCCTTGCTGCACAGACAAGCGCAAGACGGATGATCTGTTGTTGGCTCGTGAGAGAACGTCCCATATGACTTCAAATCGTCTGCGCTGGTATCACCGGCTGAGTATCCGCAACGCTTACGGCCAGCTGGTCGCGCTGATTTTTATTCCAATTGCGATTTTACCGGTGACGGGCGCATTGCTGGTGCTGCGCGAGACGCACAAAGCGGCGTTATCTCAGCAGCATAATGCCGCGCAAGCGGTATTGGCACGCTATCAACCCACCGCACAAACCCTCTCGACGTTTTTGGATCGTCCCCATGGCGGCGCTCAATCTCAAGCGATTTTGCAAAGTATTTTGGCCGAATCCAATCTACAACGTGCGGCGCTGATTGATATGGATGGACGGCCACGGGTCAGTATTGGTTATGGCGCCACCCTCGATTGGCCAACCTTTCCGATCAGCCGCGAAGCCTTTGGCCCCCTAGAATCACCGATTGGCAATACTTACGGCCTACGCGTAGGCTTTGCCAGTGATAGCCCGATTTGGCTGGTGGTCGATATGGACAATCAGCCGCTCAAAATTTCACGCTATCAAGTCTGGTTGGCCTTGGCGATTACGGGCTTATTGACCCTGTTGTTGCTGCTGTTGTGCCTGAACTTTTATTCACGGCGTTGGATTACGCCGATTTATGAAATGCGTCTGCATTTGCAACGCATGAACGCAGAAAGTCTGAATTTTCCGTTTGAAGTCAACAGCTCTGGTGAGCTGCGGTTATTACAAAAAGATATTGGCTATCTGCTGCGACGGCTGTATGGCAGCTTTGAAGAACTCAAAGCACACACCGAACAAACCGAAGATGATTTGCGCCGCACTCTTGATGAACTGGAGATGCAAAACATCACCTATCGTAAAGCGCGTGATATGGCGATCCACGCCAACAATGCCAAATCGGCATTTTTAGCCAACATCAGCCACGAGCTGCGCACGCCACTCAACAGTATCGATGGCTTTATCAACCTGCTGATTCGGCGCGGCAATCTCAATCCTGAGCAAGATGTGTATGTGCAGACCATCCGCAAATCCTCTGGACATTTGCTGGCGCTGATCAACGATGTCTTAGATTTTTCCAAAATTGAAGCGGGCAAATTGGTGCTTGAGCACGCGCCGTTTTCGTTTGAAGAAGCGGTGTTTGATGTGATGGACATGCTGTCGCCATTGGCCTGTGAAAAAAATCTCAATATGGCGGTGTATTACTACGATGATGTGCCACGGCATGTGATTGGCGATGTGCTGCGCTTTAAACAAATTTTGACCAACTTAGTGTCCAACGCGATCAAATTTACCCCTGATGGTGAAGTGATTGTGCGGGTGGAGCTGGAGCAAACCACCGCCTATCATCATGTGTTGCGTCTCTCGGTACAAGACAGTGGGATTGGCTTATCCCAAACCGACAAACAAAAGCTGTTTCAGTCGTTTGGGCAAGGTGACCCGTCGGTGACCCGTCAGTTTGGGGGCACAGGATTAGGCTTGGCGATTTCACGGCAATTGTCACGCTTGATGAATGGCGATGTCGGGTTTGAAGACAACCTAGAACGCGATGGACAAGGCAAAGGCTCGACCTTTTGGTTTACCGTACAACTTGGTCAGGTGGTCGATGAAGCCCCAAGCTGGCCGGATCTGCACCAATGGCGGGTGCTGGCCTGTCTTGAGCATGTGGCGAGTCGCAATGTACTACGGGGCTATTTGGGGCAAATGGGGATTTATCTCGAAGAAACCCGCTCCATCCCCGATTTGCTGGGTCGCTTACACGACTTTGAACAGGACACTCATGGTCAAGGCTGGGTACTCGTCGATAGTGATGGCAATCCTGAAGCCTTACTGCGCGAAATTCGCAGCCGCTACAGTGGCCCACTGGCCATGTACGCCTATCAAATGAGTCTGGATCTCAGCATTCTCAATCAATATCATACCAAAGCGTTGTATCAACCGATTAGTCGGATAGGTTTGCTTGAGCTGTTGCAAAATGCGCCTGCCCAAGCACCTGAACCAGCGGATTTTTCACAGCGCCATCTGCATGTGTTGGCGGTCGATGATCATTTGCCCAACCTGATGGTGCTGGATGCACTACTCAGTGATTTGGGCGTGCATGTCACCACCGTGTCGAGTGGTGCGGATGCGATTGCCCAATTTAAGCTGCGACATGAACGCAAAGATCCGCCATTTCATTTGATTTTTATGGACATCCAAATGCCTCGCATGTCTGGCCTAGAGGCCAGTCAGCGTATCCGCGAGCTTGAAGCAGAGTGGATGGATCAAACCCGCACCCCGATTATCGCCCTAACCGCACATGCGCTTGCCGATGAACGTGATCATTTGCTTGCCGCAGGCATGGATGATTATGTGGGTAAACCCATCCAAACCGAGCAATTGATTTATTTACTCCAACAATGGACACATCCCAATGGCAGTCCGCGTCCTGCGGAAGCAAACTTGAGCTTGTTGTCGGATGAACTGACCCCTGCGAGTCCTGTGATTTTGAACTGGACAGAATGTCTCAAGCTTTCAGCCAACAAGCCTGAGCTGGCGCTTGATCTGCTACACATGTTGCTCAACGATTTGGTCAGTGATCGCTTAGAGTTGCTCGATGCGTTTGGTCATCAGGATTGGACACGGCTGGAGCAACGCATCCACCGCTTGCATGGCGCAACCCGCTATTTGGGGGTACCTGCACTACGCCAAGCCAGCGAACAACTGGAGCATTTGTTGATTGCCATCCGCAAAGGCCAATGGAATGAAGAACTTGATCAAGCCGCCAGCCTACGTCAGCACTATTTGCAAGCGGTGATTGATGCGATTGATCAATTGCAACAGCACGCGCTGACTTTACCGGACTTTGAGATGACTGCTGCGCCCTCGCCGCCAGCGTCGGATCAGGTATGATGCCAACAATTTGACTATGGATGAGAACCCCATGTCCCTCGTATTTGTGCAAAAAAAAGGCGCGATTGCCACCGTCCAACTCAATCGTCCCGACAAACGTAATGCCATGAGTTTTGACTTGCTGCGCGAGTTGGTACGCGTTGCTGAGCGTATCAAAAAAGACAAAAGCATCCGCGTGGTGATCCTGACTGGTGCTGGCGCTGCATTTAGTGCAGGGATTGATTTGGGCGACCTCAACAACCCCAAAAATTCAGCATTTGCCGCGTGGGAGCTGATCAAGCCGGGGCAAAGCCTGTTTCAAAAAGCCTTTTTGATCTGGCAAAGCTTGCCCGTGCCCGTGATTGCCGCCCTACACGGTCATTGTTTGGGTGCTGGTATGCAATTGGCATTGGCTGCCGACATTCGTGTCAGCACCCCCGATTGTAAGCTGTCGATCATGGAAAGCCGTTGGGGTCTGGTGCCGGATATGGGCATCACCCAGTCGTTGCGAGGTTTGGTACCAATTGATGTGGCCAAAGAACTGACCCTCACCGCACGTGTGTTAGATGGCAGCGAAGCTCAAGCCTTACATTTGGTCACCCATGTGGCCGCTGATCCACTGGCCAAGGCCGAACAACTCGCCCAAGAGCTGTTGACTCGCTCACCGGATGCCCTGCTTGCTGGCAAACGGGTATTGCACGCGATGGAGCATCAACCCCGCCGAGCGCTGCGCCTTGAAAAGCTGTGGCAGCTCAAGCTGATTTTGGGCAAAAACAGCAAGATCGCACGCAAAAAAGACAAAAATCCGCAAGTCGAATTTGCGCCACGCCAGTTTGACTAAACGCAAGAGACCACTTGAGATGAATATTGCGTTTTTGGGCATGGGATTGATGGGCAGTCGCATGAGTCGGCGGCTGCTTGATGCAGGTTTTGCGGTCAAGGTGTGGAATCGCAGTCCGTCAGCATGTGAGCCACTGCGTGCCGTCGGCGCACAGGTGATCGACTCATGGCAACAACTGCATGATTGCACCGTGATTGCGCTCTGTTTGGCTGATGACACTGCGGTGCAAGCGGTTGTTGCTCAGATTCTGCCGTATCTCAAGCAAGGGCAGATCGTGGTGGATTTTTCCAGTTTGTCACTCGCTGCCACCCAAGCGCTGGCGGCACACGTCGCCACACAAGACGCCGCTTGGATTGATGCGCCGGTGTCTGGTGGGGTGATGGGTGCCGAACAAGGCAGTTTGGTGATTTTTGCGGGCGGCCATGCTGCCCTCATCGAACAACTACAGCCGTTTTTTGCCCCACTCTGCCAACGCGTCACCCGTATGGGTGACACTGGCACAGGGCAAGTCACCAAAATCTGCAATCAGCTGATTGTGGCGGCGAGTAGCAATTTGATTGCCGAAGCGGTGGCGCTTGCCAGTCAAGCCGGTGTGGACGCCACACAACTCGCTCCCGCCCTTGCAGGTGGTTTTGCCGACTCCAAACCCTTTCAAATCCTTGCGCCACGCATGGCAATTGGTCAATTTGAACCGGTGCAATGGAAGGTGCAAACCCTGCAAAAAGACTTGGGCAATGCCTTAAGCCTCGCGGCTGCTCGTGGGCTAAAGATCCCGCTGGCACAGTTGGCTTATCAACGTTTGTCCACCCATGCCGAGCAAGGCCATGCGCAGCGTGACCTTGCCAGTATCATTGAGCTAATCCAACGCGCTTAAGTATTGCTGCTGGGCAGGGTCGCATACAACTTGGTAATGCGATCCATATCTTGCAGCAACTGCTCACAATTGACCTCAATCAAACGTGGCATGCTCTTGGGTTGCCGAAACACATGTTCGGCAAACCGCCAACGGGTCTCCACTGCGGCCAAATGGGCTTTTAGCTCAGGCGTATTGCCTTGATAACGCTGCAATTTACCCAAGCCTAGCGCAAAACCTTGAATCGCTGCTTGATATTGCTGGCCTAATACCCCCGTTTGACCCAGCTGTGTTTGGGTCATATACAGCAAGGCAATCCGTTGACTCAGCATCCGCTGCCGCCCACTAATGCCCACAATATCAGCACTCAAACTCGCTTTTTTGCCTTGCGTCATTTGCGCCACCAAACCTTCGGCTTGCTGCAACACCAGCTCGGCCTGCTGCAACACTGTTGGGATATCTTGGCGCTGTGGGGTCTTAAATAACCATTCCCGATAGGCTTTCCATTGTCCATCCAATTGCAGCCATGCAGGCTTGAGCGTAGGTTGCGACTGCGTATATTGCTCAAGCACCTCCAGATTATCGTCAAAACGCTCAATACTGGCCTTGAGCTGTTGTGCTTGTTGCTCGGTCATCGCCTGCTGTGCCAGCAACACCCAATTCTTGGCCATCCGTTGGCTGAGCATGCGTTGCTGACCGGCACGATTGACCGCCTCTCCTTGACTTAAATGGACTGCGGCCATCGCAACAGGATGCATACTGACGATCATCGCGACTGCTGCACTCATTTGAAGCACAAAACCCATTTAGACTCTCCCACTCGCTTCACATCTGACCCCATCTCGTTGAAAAGATAGGCACGATCTACGATGCAGCAAGGGCTTTGCCAATCTATTTCAAAATGACTGCACGGTTTAAAATAGCGTAAAAAATCCACAAAAAAGGGATGGTCAAACCATCCCCAGTGCGCAACGAATGAATGGATCACATTCCGTTAGCGAGCATCCATCACCACATAAGAACTGGTAATCGCCGTTAAATCGTTGAGCAATTGCTCACAATTGACATCCACCACCCGTGCCATGCTACGCGGCTGCTGAAACACATACTCAGTAAAGCGCCAACGGGTTTGGACGGCGGCAATCGTTTGTTTGATCCGTGGCGAATGCCCTTGATAGCTTTCCAAGCGCTTCATACCCCGCACAAAGGTTTGGATGGTTTGTTGGTATTGCACACCGATATCACCCGCTTGCCCAAACTGTGTTTGTGTTGCATACAGCAGCGCAATACGTTGGCTGAGCATGCTTTGCTGTCCGGCCAAATCAAGCATGAGACCATTCCAGCCCAAATTTTGATTGGATTTGATGGCCATCACCAACTGCTCGCTGAGTTTGAGGGTTTGATCAGCCGTGGCCAGCAATTGTGGAATTAACGGGCGCTGTGGATTTTTGCCCAATAGGTCGCGATACACCAGCCATTGTCCCTTGAGGGTAGCCAAATCACCTTGCCAGATTGCGGCATTTTGCTGCGCAAGATTGCTCAATTGCGCCAAATTTTGCTCAAACTGCCCCATACTATTTTTGAGTTGTTGGCTTTGTTCGGCACGCATCGACTCATGAGCCAGCAAGGCCCAATTTTTCGCCATGCGCTGACTGAGCATCCTCTGTTGATCCGCCCAGCCCAGCGCCTCACGGCCAAGTGTCGAGTTTTGCGCATGTGCAAGACTCCAACAGCTCATGAGCATCCATCCTGCGATCATCAACACGCGACTCAAGCCTTCCATGTCTTGCTCCATGACTCACAAATTGATCATCTCAGCGGCTCATCGCCACACCTACCGAGATGTTTTTGGTGCTGCGCCGGCAGTATACGAATTTTTTATGTGATGTATTTGGCAAATTGCCCAACAATGTGCGACAAATTGGTCAATTCTTGCGCGTCACCTCATCAACACGCCGGTGATGCGTTGGTGTTTGTCAATTTCGCGTTAAGCTATAGATTCACGCTTTGGGGTTGCTGGCCATGTTGCAATTTTCTGCCAACTTATCCGTCTTATTTACCGAATATCCGCTGATTGAACGCTTTGCCCATGCTCGCCATTATGGTTTTGATGCGGTTGAGATTCAGTTTCCCTACGATTTGTCGATTGATGCGATCAAGGCTGAATTAGATCGTCACCAGCTCAAACTGATTTTGATCAATGTGCCTGCGGGCGATCTGATGCAAGGTGGTAATGGTTTGACGGGCGTCCCCGGACTTGAGCACAAGTTTCGTCAAGCAGTGTTTGATGCGATTCATTATGCCAAAGCACTCGGTGTGCCCACCGTCAATATCTTGGCTGGCCGCCAACCTGATGACGCAGATTTGTTGCCTTGTCTGCAAACTCTGGCCGCCAATTTGCACTATGCAGCGGTCGAGCTGAGTTTTGCGGGGATTCGCCCTGTGTTTGAAGCCATCAATGGCGTGGATATGCCGCGTTTTTTGATCCAAAACATTGCGCAAATGCAAGAAATGCTTGAAGCGATTGATCACCCTGCCCTCCAGATGCAATACGACTGCTATCACATGGCGATGATGGGTGAAGATGTGCTTGAAGGACTGATGCAAAATATCCATCAGATTGGTCATATCCAATTTGCCGATTGCCCACACCGACACGAACCGGATACCGGCACGCTCAATTTGCGTGAGATTTTTGCATGGCTCAAGCACAGCGACTATCAAGGTTGGTGTGGTGCTGAATATCGCCCTAGCCAGCTGACCGCCACGAGCTTGGCATGGCGGCATTGGCCGGAGGCACAGCAAACCTAAAGGATATGCTTATATTGAATGATCAGGATTTTTTGCCCAATTTTGCTTGGAGACGCAACCACAGTTTGCTTGGTGCGCCCGGTGGCAGACGTACTGTCACGGTGCCCGACAGCAAATCGTGTACGGCTAACCCGCGACGATTGACCAGTGCAAACAAATAATTAAACAAAAATCCAAGGATAAAGCTCATCATCATGGCATTCGGGGTGCGCTGCACCAAGTAGCCCATCAAGGCACACACCACCGGCAGCAAACACGCACAGGCGCAGCGCAAGGCAGATAAACGCCAATCGAGCAGATAGCCATCGGGACGCATGGTCTTGAGTCGCCACGTTTGCATGCCCAAGGTTTGGCCGGTGCGTTTCCAAAACAACCCATAAAACCACCATGTGACCAGCACAAACGATGGAAAAATCACCCCATAACGATAGGCTTCAGACAGCTTACCCGCTTGACCTGCTGCAGAGGTCTGTGCGGAAGTCCCAAGAATCACCAAGATCGCACCAACCAAGACCATTAAGGCCAAGACCAGCAGACCGTCATAAACCAGAGCGGCTAAACGCACAGAGGGAGATGCAATGACAGGACGAGGAGTGGAAGACGGCGAGGAAGACATGCACAAGTTCCGTAGTCTGCAAAAACGCAGGCTATTAAAACAAAAAAGCAACGCTTTTGCGTTGCTTTTCTATATGTGGCGCGCTCGGAGAGATTCGAACTCCCGACCCCCAAGTTCGTAGCCTGGTGCTCTATCCAACTGAGCTACGAGCGCGTCGTGGATGCGTATACTAGAGAAGAGTTTACACATCGTCAAGCTTTTTTTGATTCTTTTTCGCGACTTGCTGAATTTTTCAGCACTTGCGACCAGAGAATCAAACTGGCGGTGAAGGAGGGATTCGAACCCTCGATACGGTTACCCGTATGCGTCCTTAGCAGGGACGTGGTTTCAGCCACTCACCCACCTCACCGTAGGGCGCCTATCTTACAAAATGCTGATCACTGATACAAGGGGAAATTGATCAAATAATCATCATTCGTCTGCAAGATGCGATTATTGTGCAGCGGCTGGTGCTGGTGCAGCTTCGGGAGCGGCAGCAGGTGCTTCAGGGGCGGGCGTTGGTGCGGCAGCTGGAGCGGCATCGACTTTGCCACTCACGCCTTGTGCTGCAAGTTGCTTGGCTTTTTCGGCGTTGTCATCATTGCCAACCGATTCGTTGACATCTTCAATCAGGCTGTCGGCATCATCAATTTTGACCTCTTGCTTCATCCGCTCAAGATATTGATCGTTTTCACTGACATGCTGTGGCGCTGCTTCGACTGGCTTTTCTTCGGGCTTTTTATCACAGCCACCCAATGCCAATGCGATGCCTAAACTTGCCACAATTATGGCAAAACGACTTGTTTTCATTCCATCAACCTCACGGTAAGCCGCATTTCACAATGCGATGAAGCAAAATCCTGATGCAAACGTGCCACAATCACTGTGTTTGAGCCATCGCTAAGCGACGACGCGCCTATTGTAGAAGACTGGTTGTCTAGACCAATGGCTGTAGCGCCGATACCCCGATCACTCATGGTCAAAAATAGTACACTGCATTGATTCCATCATGCAAACCAAACTTAAAAGCTTGATTTTGAATACATTTTTGACGCACATAGCAAAAGACCCGATCATCTAGATGATCGGGTCTTTTGGGAATTTGGTGCGGATGAGAGGACTTGAACCTCCACGATTTTACTCGCTAGTACCTGAAACTAGTGCGTCTACCAATTCCGCCACATCCGCTTCGTGGGTCGAGACTATAGAGACTGCATCCCCGTGAGTCAAGGGGGTTGGTCTACTTTTTATGCAAATGTTTGCATTTTTTTCACATCATCACCACGATGATCTCAGAAGAAGCCACATGCTCTGTGTTAGACTGGACTGAAGATTGTAAGTAAGTGATTGAATAGAGATGTCTTGGCAAGATCCTGAAGCAGCAAATGAAGCTGCACGTTATGCCTCCCCGATTCCGAGCCGCACCCTGATTGCGCAAATCCTCGAAAAAGCCGGTCGTGCCATGTCGCATGGCGAATTGGTACAACAGTTTGAACTGCATGATCCTGAAGCGATTGAAGCCTTAAGCCGCCGTTTGGGGGCGATGGTACGCGATAGCCAGCTGGTACCCACCGACGATTATCCCCCGTGTTATCGCCCAATCCGCGACGACGATGTGATGATTGGCAAAGTGCAATCTCATCCGCAAGGCTTTGGCTTTGTGGTGGTCGATGGCCTACCCGATTTGTCGCTCAATGAGCGTGAAATGCGTTTGGCGTTTCATGGGGATACCGTGCGGGTGCGAGCGATTGGCAGCGACCGGCGTGGTCGCTTGCAAGGCAAGATTGTGGAAGTCATCAAGCGCCAACAGCAAGAACTGATTGGCCGCGTGGAGCTGCAAGATGGGCATTATTATATCCAGCCCAATCAGCCCAATACCCATCAGCCAGTGGCGATGGAGCCAGAGCAAATCGCCGCAGCCAAGCTTGCGTTGGGTGATTTTGCCCGCATTGCCATCGATGAATGGCCGACCCGTGATGAATACGCCAATGGGCATATCGTCAAACCGCTCAGCGATTTTGTCGATACCCAGCTGATCATCCCCGCCACCCTGCTCGACTATGACATTCCGCATGTGTTTAGCGATGAGGTGATTGCCGAAGCCGAAAAATACAAAGAGCCTTCTGCCAAAGATCGTAAAGGTCGGATTGATCTGCGTGATTTGCCGCTGGTCACCATTGATGGCGAAGATGCGCGTGATTTTGACGATGCGGTGTATGCCGAAAAACGCGCTGGCGGTGGTTATCGTTTGGTGGTTGCGATTGCCGATGTCAGCCACTATGTGAAGTTGGGTTCGGCGCTGGATGAAGAAGCGCAAGCGCGTGGCACCTCGGTATATTTCCCCAATCATGTGGTGCCGATGCTGCCCGAAGCCCTCTCCAATGGGTTGTGCTCACTCAACCCTCACCTTGACCGGCTGTGTATGGTGTGTGATTTGACCTTGTCACGCCAAGGTCGGGTGACCGGTTATCAGTTTTATCCTTCGGTGATGCACTCGCAAGCGCGCTTGACCTACAGCCAAGTGGCGCAATATTTGGCGGGCGAAACCGACGCGATCCCCGACAACAAAGACATTCACAAGTCGATCAATACGTTGTTTTCACTGTTCCATACCATGCTAGAGGTGCGCTCGGCGCGTGGTGCGATGGAGTTTGAAACCACCGAAACCTATATGACCTTTGATGATCTGGGCGCAATCGCCGACATCAAACCCCGCACCCGCAACGACGCGCATCGTTTGATTGAAGAGTGTATGTTGCTCGCCAACGTGTGCGCAGCTGACTACGCGCTTGGACATGATTTGCCGGTGTTGTATCGCAATCATGAAGCACCACAATCCAATAAAGTGCAAAAAGTCCGTGACTTTGTGCGCTTACTGGGTTTGGATTTCCCCGAAAAACCAACTCAAGCCGACTATCAACGCATTATTGAAGCGACCCGTGAGCGGATTGATGCGCCGAGCATCCACAGCGTGTTACTGCGCTCGATGATGCAAGCCTTTTATGGCCCAGACAATTTGGGACATTATGGCTTGGCCTATGAGTCGTATACCCACTTTACCTCACCGATTCGTCGTTATCCCGACTTGCTATTGCATCGGGCGATCAAAGCCCATGTGACTGGTCAGCCACAGCCGATGGATCAAAGTGAGCTGGATCAAGCCGGTCAACACTACTCACAAACCGAGCGCCGTGCCGACGAAGCCTCACGCAGTGTGATGGGTTGGCTCAAATGCCACTATATGCGTCAGCATTTGGGCGATGAGTTTGATGGCATTGTCACCGCAGTGATGGAATTTGGCTTGTTTATCACCCTGACTGATTTGTATGTGGATGGTTTGGTGCATGTCCGTCATATGGGTGATGATTATTTTGCCTTTGATGCAGGGAGCCAGACCCTAAACGGGCAAAACCACGGTCAACGCTTTGGCTTGGGCGACAAAGTGCGGATCAAAGTGGCAGGCGTCAATCTTGATGATCGCAAAATTGATTTTGAATTGATCCGTCAATTGTCGAGTCAAGGTCGTGCGGTGCGTGGACGTGCACCCCGCGTCAATGGTGACGCACCACCGCCCAAGACCGCCCGTCGGGGCAGCGCCAACAGCAAGCGCACGCGTGCCAAACCGGTCACCGCTGAGCCAGTCGTCGTTAGCACACCCGTTGAAGTTGAAGCCGTCGTCGTCGATACACCCAACAGCACGGCACCAGTCAAGACCAAGCCACGCAAGGACAAAGCCAAAAAGCCCAAAACCGCCAAAGACAAAGCGAGCAAAAAGGCCAAAGAGAAAAAGCGTAAGGCGAATGCCAAACGCAAAGCTGAATGAGGGGCTTGCCCCCTCACCTCGCTGCTACGGCTGTGGACAGCCGTAGCAACTCACCCTCTTAGTTGGTTTCCCGACTGCGCAGATATTCCACCAACGCACGACGACCTTCGGTCGCATTGCCACCAAGCACGGTGGCCTGACCTTCGCGTGGGAAATAGAATGGATGCGGAGCATCAGCGCCACGCGCTGGATCCAGTAGTTTGTTGAGTGCATCAATCGCATCAACGCCTTCAACCGAACCATTATGCAAAAACTCGTCTTTGCTGTTGAGACCGAGCAGCAACGGTTTGGCATAACCAGGTTTTTGCCCTGCAAAGCCTTTCGGCTCACCCCGAATACTGGCATCGAGCACCACCAAGGCCAAATCATAGTTGGGATCTGATCCTGCGGTGGTTTTTTGGATATTGGTCAAACCTTTGGCCGAGCGATCTAGCAAGGTGACCAAGTTGTCGGTGTAGCGTGGATACAACTGACTCAATGGGCGAATCCGATCTTTTTCCACTGGCATGTTGGGGTTGGCGGTATGACACGCAGCACAGTTAGCCC
>CALFYA010000105.1 GCA_937952925.1 uncultured Moraxellaceae bacterium | reverse complement strand
CTTTTTTTCATGCAGCTTGCTTGCCACACTCACATCACGATGAATCTTGCGAGTGCGCATGATGTGGATTGATATATTTTATGGTTTGCTATGTTTCAACATCGTGTGGTTTGTCATCAATTTGGTGCTATCACTCATACAAACAATCTGGCATCCTGCATCACTCAAAATAATCGTCCCCAAACTTTGGATGGGGTTTGCATGTAGCTTACTCGTTCATTTGGGTGTCTGTTGGATAGGTCTTTAAATGTGGGAATGGTCGGCAAGCACCGCACATACGATTCACTTTATTTTTGAATGGCTCGCCATCTTGACCGGTGTACAGGTTTACCGTGTCATCAAAAAACGTCGTGGACAAGCGCGGATCACCGAAGGCACCTCGTTTGCAGTGGCGCTCGGCTGTATCTTGGGTGCAGCTATCGGCAACAAGCTGATGTTTGTGCTGGAAATGCCGTTTTTATGGTCGCAGCACGGCTGGATGGCACTACTACAAGGGCAAAGTATTGTCGGTGGCTTACTCGGTGGTTTGCTTGGCGTCGAGATTGCCAAAAAAATTGTGGGCGTGACGCATTCGACGGGTGATGATTTTATTTTGCCACTGATTGTGGGCACGATTGTCGGGCGGATCGGTTGCTTTTTGGCCGGCTTGCACGATGGCACCTTTGGCAATCCCACCAGCCTGCCGTGGGGCATTGATTTTGGCGATGGGCTGCCACGTCACCCCACACAGCTTTACGATATGATTTGGGTCAGCGCAATCGGCCTGTTGCTGTGGCGTTATCAACAACCGCTCTCAAAGGTATCAGGGCTATCTTTTAAACTGTATTTGGCCGGTTATCTACTATGGCGGTTGCTGGTCGATGGGATTAAACCCGTGCCATATGCCTATGCCTTGGGGCTGTCGGGCATCCAATGGGCGTGTATGATGGCGCTTGGCCTGTATCTGCCGTTTTTGGTCAAAAATCTACAACAGCTGCGACGCAGCGCATCACATTAGGAAATCATATGAGCCGTTCAACTCGTCCGTATTTGTTTTATGACACTACCTCATCGGTGTGTAGCAGTTGTCTGTATCCAGTTGAAGCCAAAATCATTATCAAAAACAATCAAGTGTTTATGGATAAATGGTGTCCCACCCACGGCACTGAGCGCGTATTGGTGATGGATGATGCCGATTATTATCGGCTGTGCCGCGAGGTGTACATCAAAAAACCCGAATTGCCGCAAAACTTTGCCACTCGGATGGAATATGGCTGCCCGTATGATTGTGGCTTGTGTCCGGATCATATGCAGCATGCTTGCCTGTCGATTGTTGAGATTACCGATCAATGCAATTTGGCCTGTCCGGTCTGTTATGCCGATAGTGGCGCGACCCGCCCCGATCATCTGCCCGCCAATCACCGCAGCTTAGCCGAAGTCGAAGCGATGTTTGATGCGATTATTGCCAGTGAAGGCGAAGCCGATGTGGTGCAACTCTCTGGCGGCGAACCCACCTTGCATCCGCAATTTTGGGAGATTATGGATCTAGCACGGCAAAAACCGATCAAGCATTTGATGATCAATACCAATGGACTACGGATTGCACGTGAAGACGGCTTTGCCGAACGCTTAGCGACCTATGCGCCTGCCTTTGAGGTGTATTTGCAGTTTGATTCGCTGCATGATGACGCGCTGCAAGTATTGCGCGGCGCCAATTTGGTCAGCATCCGTCAGCAAGCCCTTGCCAAATTGGACGCGCTCAACTTGTCTACCACACTGGTGGTGACCCTGAAAAAGGGACTCAATGACCATGAGATTGGCGACCTCATCCAAGAAGGTCTACGCCACCGCTGTGTACGCGGGGTGACCTTCCAGCCGATCCAAGATGCCGGACGGGTCGAAAATTATGATCCACGTCTACATC
>CALFYA010000104.1 GCA_937952925.1 uncultured Moraxellaceae bacterium | reverse complement strand
GCTTTAGCCTGTGCTTTCATCTGGTTGCCAATGTGAAACGTCAACAGACCCTAGTGTATCGATCATTCGAACAGCGACGCGCTAGATCAAGTCAAATTGTGCAGTACCGATGGATAAATGGCGCGAAATGTTGACAGATTGAACGTTCACTATATTTCTGTTTTATTTATAAAAAATAAATTGAAGAAATATTCAATTTAAAATGATATCGCAAGTCTATGTTTTAAAACACGAAAAATCCGATTTTGTGACCAAAATCACTGTCGCAGTTTGTCATTATTTCAACATCCTGCACCGTCATAGTGCGCCTATGTACAAAACTTAAGCAAAACGCGGAAGTTTTGTGGGGAAAACAACAGACATCAGGGGTAAGACATGCAGACGCGATTGAAGGCAGCAGTGATTGGATTGGGGATGTGCGCAGGTGCGATGAGTTCGCAAGCACAAGCGGATACTTATGTATTTATTACCAATACCACACCTGAAACCGTCACTGTGAATGTCAATCATTATGGGACACGCACCTTGGCCAAAGGCTCAGAGTGGGCGTAAGAAGCCACCAGTATTGCTCCCTATGAAACCAAGCGTGTGTTGCGTTACAACCGCAATATGGGCGTCAAGTCAGGTCAAACCTACAACTTTGATACCGTGGTGACGGGTGGTGGTTCTAGTGTTACCCTCAAACAATCCATGACCGGTACATGGACAGGCAGCACCATCAAGCATGGCGCAGCAGGCACAGGGTTTAATACCCCATGGTTTACTGACCGCAAGATTTATCACTACGACACCACCTATGCCGGCAAGGCCGCAGAAACGGCATTCAAATCAGAATACACTGGTGGTTTTGATGACTTTCACTACACCATTCATCAAAAAACCGCGACTGAGCCACTGACCACCAGCAGCAGTGACATCAAGGCACTGACCTACAATATCTATGCATTGCCGATGGTTGCCAGCAAGATTGACGAGCGTTTGAGCCAGTTGCCGCAAAATCTCAAAGGTTATGATGTGATCTTGTTCCAAGAAGCCTTTGCATCGAGCCGTACTGAGATGCTGAGCCGTTTGGCGCAAGAGTATCCGTACCAAACCTATATTCCGTATGGCTCAGGCTACAACGTATTTGACAGTGGCGTGCTCGTTGCGAGTCGTTATCCGATTGTCGATAGCAAACATTTTATTTATCCCAATTGTACGGGTACCGACTGTTTTGCCGACAAAGGCGTGATTTATGCTGAAGTGATCAAAGGCGGCAAGTCCTATCACGTCACCTCCACACATACCGCATCGTTTGATACCGATGAAGCGCGTGCTTTACGTCAAGAGCACTTCCAACAAATCCGTGCGTTGGTGGATCAGCAAAATATCCCAAGCTTTGATGCCGTGTTGATGGGCGGTGATTTCAACGTCAATAAATTCTTGTGGCCACAAGACTATGCGCAAATGCTGCAAAATCTGAATGGTACAGCGCCTGTGAGCACGGGTTACACCGCATCGACATTTGACCCACGCATCAACAAGCTCGCCGGTGCAGCCGGTTCGGGTGGCACTACCGTTGAATACTTGGACTATATCGTGTCGTCCAACAATCACCGCCAGCCAATCCAATCGCGTAACGATGTGCGCATCATCCGTTCGGCTGCTGATCCAGTCTTTATGACATGGGATTTGTCGGATCATTTCCCTGTCATGGGTCAATTTAGCTACAACCCGTAAGCCATCATGAATAAGACATGGATGATGGTGGGGATTCTGATCATGGCAGCCTGTGCTGCCATCATCGGGTGGTGGGGCATGGATGCCTCACCGGTTGCCCACGCCGCAGACCCGCAAGGACGCCCAAATCGCACTGTCAGTGCCAATACACAGCCGATTGCTGCAACCACAACAGAACAGCAGGATCAGGCCAACGCCCGCATGCTGTCGCAACAGACATGGCTCGCCCAATCACTACAACACTTTGAACGCCAATCAGGCAATATCACCGAATTTTTGCAAAAATGGTCGGCACAGTGTACCGATACGCCCAAACAGTGCGATGAGCAACTGCAAGCAGCACTGGGTCGTTATGCCAATCGCGCATTTGCGGCACAGATGCAGCGACTGCTCGCTGGATTCCCCGCTTACGAGCAAGCCATGCAAAAGACCATTTTGTCT
The DNA here is from genome assembly GCA_937952925.1 of uncultured Moraxellaceae bacterium. GTDB lineage: Bacteria > Pseudomonadota > Gammaproteobacteria > Pseudomonadales > Moraxellaceae > CALFYA01. The sequence goes on along the minus strand of CALFYA010000104.1, from coordinate 256 downwards.
ACCAACATGAGTCCGCGAGAGCGCTACGATGCCATTTGGCAATTGCGTGAGCGGATGCTTGGCTCAGCCGAGGCGATGCTTGGCTTTGGGCAAGAACGCGCCTATGCGCAAGACCAATTTGCCTATGGGGATCTGCTGACTCAAGCTGCCAACATGAGCGTTAGCGAACGCCAACGTGCCTTGACCGACTACCAACAGCAACAAAGCACCACCGCCAAAAGTATTGATGGGGCAGTTGGGCAATACGAAAAAGCTG
>CALFYA010000103.1 GCA_937952925.1 uncultured Moraxellaceae bacterium | reverse complement strand
CTGCTGTGTGCCGATCAGATGAAAATCAAAGGCAACCACAACGTCGCCAATGCTCTGGCTGCCCTTGCACTCGGTGAAGCGGTTGGACTGCCAATGCAGGCCATGCTTGAGACCTTAAAAAGTTTTGCCGGACTCAAACATCGCTGTCAGTTTGTGGCTGAGCAAGCAGGGGTCAGTTTTTATAACGATTCCAAAGGTACCAATGTGGGGGCGACGCTGGCCGCGATTGAAGGCTTGGGCGCAGCACTGGCAACCAAGCAAGGCAAGGTGACGGTGATTTTGGGTGGTGTGGGCAAAGGTCAAGATTTTAAACCACTTGCACCCGCCATCAGCCGTTATGCACGTGCGGTGGTGTTGATCGGTGAAGATGCCAACAAAATTACCCAAGCGCTTCCTCCACAAACCGATGTGTATCGTGCAGAAAGTCTTGCGCATGCGGTGGCCTTGTGCCGTCAAGTGAGTATGGCAGGCGATGCGGCGTTGCTCTCGCCAGCTTGTGCCAGCTTTGATATGTTTTTGAACTACGAGGATCGTGGTGATCAATTTGTGGCGATGGTACAGGGAGGTCAGGGCATAGCATGAAACAAGCCTTGAGGGACGCTTGGCAGCAATTTATCCACATGCCATCGGTGGTCGATGAGCTGACGGCACGTCGCATGTTGATTTTTTCGGTGGTGTGCTTGATTTGCTTGGGCACCACCATGATCGGCTCAGCATCGATGCCTTATGCGGCACATATCTTTGACCAGCCCTTATATTTTATCACCCGTCAGTTGGTGTATCTCACGGCTGGGGTGGCGGTAGTACTGATTGCCATTCGGATTCCCTTGCAGCGTTGGTTTGATCAAACTTTTTTGCTGTGGATGATGACGTTGTTGCTGCTGTTATTGGTGCTCGTGGTGGGTGCCAATATCAACGGGAGTAAACGCTGGCTGTCTTTAGCGGGGGTGACTTTTCAACCGTCGGAGCTGGCCAAGTTTGTGATGGTGCTGTTTACCGCCGATTATGTGGTACGGCGTGGCGATGAAGTCCGCTTTAGTTGGACGGGCTTTTTACGCTTGTGTATCCCGATGTTTAGCGTGTTGGTGCTGATCATCTTGGAGCCAGACTTGGGGGCGAGTGTGGTGGTGGTCGCCAGTATGATGGCGGTGTTTTTCTTGGCCGGTGCGCCCGCGCGGCAATTTGCAGTGTTGTTTGTGGGTGCCTTTGGTGCACTGGTCATGGCGATTTTGCTCGAACCTTATCGCCTGCGTCGTCTGACCTCGTTTACCAATCCTTGGGATGATGAGTACGGTTCTGACTATCAGCTCAAACAAAGCTTGATTGCATTTGGACGTGGTGAGTGGACAGGCACAGGACTTGGCCATAGCATCCAAAAACTCTCGTATCTGCCCGAAGCCCATACCGACTTTATGTTGGCCGTGATTGGCGAAGAACTAGGCTTTTTGGGCATTACTGCGTTGTTTGGTTTGCTGTTTATCATGGTGTCATCGGCGATGCGAATCGGCCATCGCGCCCTGAAAAACCAGCATTTGCGCGCCGGTTATTTGGCCTATGGCATGTCGGTGATTTTCTTGCTGCAAATCTTGGTGAATGGGGGCATGAACATGGGCATGCTCCCCACCAAAGGGTTGACCTTGCCATTTATCAGTTATGGCGGCACATCGCTGATGATTTCGATGCTGATGGTGGCGGTGTTGCTGCGGATTGATCAAGAAACCCAGCAGCCTGCACCGCGTAGCGCCCGTGATGCCTATGATGGTAAAAGCACCCGCTAAACTTTGCGTTTGGGCGCGCGCGGAATGCCGAGTTTTTGCCGCCGCTCCCACAGCGTCTTACGGCTAATCCCCAATTTTTCAGCCAATTCGGTTTCGGTGTACTGACTTTCGAGTTGGCGCACTGTTTCAACAAATTGCTGTTGTAGCAAACTAGAGCCTGCGGGTAGGTCGGCCAAATCGTGGACAACCGCAGGCGCAGGCGCCGCAGCGACCGGCGCTTCAGGCTCCGACATATCGGCCAAACGCACCAGTTGCGGCGGAATACTACGCCCCTTACACATGATCACCGCATATTCGAGCACGTTTTGCAGTTCGCGGATATTGCCCGGCCAGCGATGACGTTGTAGGCGCTCTGCAGTGTCGGGATCAAGGGTGAGCAGGGGTTTGCCATGCCGTTGGCAAAACTGCCGGATAAACTCTTGCGCCAGCAGGAGCAAATCATCACCGCGTTGGCGCAGCGCAGGCAGCTGTAGCGCCACCACATTGAGCCGAAAAAACAAGTCGGCGCGGAAGCTGCCGTCTTTGACCATCTGCTCAAGGTTGCGATGCGTCGCGGCGATCAGTCGGATATCGACTTTACGGGTTTCATGCGTGCCAAGTCGGCGGATTTCGCGTTCTTGCAGCAAACGCAGCAAGCGAGCTTGTGCTTCTAGGGGCAATTCACCAATTTCATCTAAAAACAAGGTGCTTTGATCAGCCGCTTCGACCAAGCCTTTACGCGTGCTATTGGCACCGGTAAACGCGCCTTTTTCGTGTCCAAACAGCTCGTCTTCCATCAAGCTTTCGGGGATGGCGGCGCAGTTGACCGCAATCATCTCACGATGCGCGCGGGGGCTGAGTTGATGCAGGGCGCGTGCGACGAGTTCTTTTCCCGTCCCCGATTCGCCATGAATCAGCACCGTGGTCGACAATGGCGCTACCGTTTGGATTTCCTCAAACAGTTGCTGCATTTTTTGGCTTTTGCCGACCATGCCAAAGTTGTTTTGTGGGTTTTGCTCAGGCGGTGGGGATGGATTACCAAGTGTGCTATCAATCGCCGTCAGTAATTCTTGATGATCAAAGGGTTTAATCAAATAGTGGATCGCGCCAGCGCGCATGGCATTGACCGCATCACGCGTATCGTTGTAGCTGGTCATGATCAACACGGGCACCGGTTTGGCACGTTCAATCAGTACCGTACCGGCTTCACCGGGTAGGCGTACATCACTGATAATCAAATCAAAATTAGAAAGCTGCTGTTGCATGGCTTGCGCGACACAACCGGCTTCAGTGACATGATGGCCGTGGCGTTCGAGCATTCGGCGCAAATTACGGCGAATGAGCGGTTCGTCTTCAACGAGTAACAAACGAAAGCTCATATTGACTCCACATGATCAGCAGCAGGTAAGGTGAGCTGCACAATCACCCCTTGACCTTGGTCATAATCCATTTTGTCGATCAGCTGGATACGACCGCCATGACTGTTGATAATACCCTGAACTAAAGACAAACCAAGCCCTGTTCCTTGTCCATACTGTTTTGTGGTGACAAAAGGCTCAAATAATTTGGCGCGTAAGTCGCCGTCTGGCAAGCCCATCCCGTCATCTTCGATTTCAATATGCACCTGATGGCTGCTTTTATGCGCACTGACATGAATCCGGATGCCTTTGGGCTGATCTTGGCTGGCATCAATCGCATTACTAAATAAATTGATAAACACCTGATGCAATTGGGGGCCATAGCCGGAAATATACAAATCAGGATCGACCGTATTGATAAAATTGATCCGACGGCGTTGCCCCATACGGGTCAAACTCATCGACCCTTCGACCAAATTGTGCAAACACAAGGCTTGGCGCTGCGCCTGATCCAAGCGATCCGTCCGCGCATAACCCACCAATGCACTGACAATATGCCGAATGCGTTGGGTTTGCTCCAAAATTTGATTGCTGACCTCACGGATTTCGGGGTCATCAAAATCGGCTTCAAGGTTTTGCGCAATCCCTGCAATCCCCGTCACCGGATTGCCGATTTCATGCGCCACCCCTGCCACCAAGCGGCCAATCGCCGCCAAACGATCTTGATGGGTGACTTGATCTTCCAAATCAGCCATTTGGGTGACGTCTTCCACCACCAGTACATGATATTGCAGATCTGGCTCACCGAGCGCGGCTCGCTGTAAGTTGACCAAATAACGACGGTGCTCACGCTCCACCACCTGCCGATACAACTGTTGTTCGGGCTGTTGCATAAACCGCGTCAATACCGGCCCCCACGGTGCAGGCAAATCCCCCAAGCGCCAGCCAATCACTTCATCACCAAAACCGGTCATGTCGCTCATCACCCGATTCCAGCCCATCAAGGTCAGGTGTTGATCCACCGAGCACACCCCAATCGGCAATTCATGCAAGGTTTGCCGGTGAAAACGGCGCAGGGCATCAAGTTCAGCTGCTGCACCCGACAGCATCGAATGATCGGGCGTTTGATCCAAGCGTTGCTCCAGCGAATGGCGCATCACAATCTTGGGCAAATCAATCCGCGCCTGATAAGGTAGCGCTCGATCAAGCATATCTTGGGCAGCCGCAGGGCCAAGCAGTGCCGACAAATTGAAGTTGAGTTGTTCGCGTAGTCGGGTGAGTTGGTGTAGGCGTTGTTCCTGACGACTTAAGCCCAAATGATTGAGTGCCAGACGCAGCTGTTGTAGCGCAATCCGTCGCCCCAGCTGTTGACTGAGCGCATGCTCCATTTCACCCACACAGGTGGCACTAATGTCCCAGCGTTGAATCCGTAAAATCGGCTCAGGGTCATACACCGCACATTCCAAGGCACGACTATGCTCGGTGCCACTTTGCTTGCTCAGCATAGAGCCAATCACCAAGCCTGCGGTTGCCACAAAAAAGGTCAGTAAACCCAACCATTCTTGTTCAAATTGCATCAGCCACAGCACAATCGCGTGCTTGGGCAATTGTGAAAAGCTAAACGGCAGCACCTGCAACACGATCCACGCCAGCATCCCGACGATCAGACTGACCAAACAGCCCAAGCGATTGGCATTCGGCCAAAACAGCACCCCAATCAACGCCGGCAGCAGCACCAACAACCCACTAAATACCGACATGCCCAGTTGTTGCAGATTTTCATGCCGGATCAACAAAAACAAACAACCGGTGAGCACCGACACCAACATCAGCAGCCAAAATTTGCGCTGCCGAATATAGGCTTCAAGGGTATGGCGTTGATCGCGTGGCCGATAAAAACCAATCATCAAATGGTGAAACACCATTCCCGACAGTGCCAGCAACCCCACCATCACACTGCTACACACCGCCGAGAGCATCGCAATATAAAAAAACAACGCAATCGCGGGCGAGTTGAGGCTTAAGGTCACGGCGCGCAGCATCTGATCAGGTTGTGCGGTAAAGCCCAGATAAATCGCTGCCCACATGATGATCGGGGTAAAAATCGCAATCGGCAGCAAATACAGCGACAGCCCCCAGCTCGCAGTATTCAGCTCATCAGGCCGCGTATTTTCCACAAAGGTCGCTTGATACATATGCGGCATCAACAGCGTCATAAACGAAAATAAAATCAAGGTAATCTGCCATGTGCCCGAATTGAGTGGCGTATACAACCTTGAAATATGCTCCGGATGATCATGCAACCATTGATCAAACGCGCGTGGGCTATCAAACACCCAAAACAGACACGCCACGCCCAAAAAGATCAAAAACCCCATCTTGATCAGTGACTGAATCGCCACGATCAACATAAACGGGCGATTACTGCGATATTCCGACATGCCCATATGGCGATATAAAAATAAAATGAATAAAATCAAAAATATATACAAAGACACACTGTGTCCCAAATGCCCGCCAAAGCCTTGCACCACCTCATCGATCATGCACACTTGGATCGCCAAATAAATCAAATACACCACAAACAAAATGGCAGTTGCCACTTGGCCGACTTGACGACTGTGATAGCGAAACGAAAACAAATCGGGAAGGGAATGAAGATGATAGTTTTTGACCAAGCGCAGAATCGGACTCAAAATCACCGGCGCACACATAAACAAGGTGGCCATACCCATAAAAAGCGATAAATAATTCAGCCCCATTTGATAGGCGGTGCCGGCTTGCACATACAGCCCCCACGCGCCAAAACTCACCCCCAAGCCCAGCACATGCACCATCGGATGATGCAGCACACTGCGCAGCACATGACCACGTGCCACAATTTTGATCAGCAGCATCAGGAGTAAAAAATAGCCCGCACCAATCGGTAATAACCAACTCTGTAAGTTCGACGGCGCCAGCTCAGTCATGCTGACGATCCTGATGTTTAACCGAATGCCACACCAAAATGTTCACCATCAGCCAGCCTAAGGCCGGAATAAGCCAGCCATAACGCACATGCTCAGAGAGTTGTACGACCAACGGGGGTGCCAAAAATACACACAAGCCGATCAGCAAGATCATGCGATTCAAATACATGGATTGTTCTACGCGATTAATCGTACACGCCTACTAATGTAGCTTGCTTCGGAATGTGTTC
>CALFYA010000102.1 GCA_937952925.1 uncultured Moraxellaceae bacterium | reverse complement strand
AGATTGTCGTTGCCAATGCCCCCACTGAGCGCATCATCGCCTTGATGTCCGTACAGATAATCTGCGCCAACCCCACCATTGATTGCATCGTGGCCTTGTTGACCGAGTATGCTGTCATTGCCCAAGCCGCCACGCAAAAAGTCATCGCCACCTTGCCCATCAAGGCTGTCATTGCCCGCACGACCGGCCAATTGATCTGCCGTATTGCCATAGCCAACCAACTGATCGATCTCATCGGTACCGACCTGTACGAGGGCTTTGAGAGTAGCAATATCCCAGATGGTGCCGTTGTGAAACACCACGCTTTCGACCACTGCACTGGTGGTGGCGTCGCTATTAAAAAACCCCGTGATGGTGATGCGATCATCGGTATTATTGATCGCCAACATCAAATCTTGATACACCCGATAAGCCCGCACATCACTGGGCAGCACGGTGGCATCAAATACAATCTTGTCGGCATTGACACCAAGTGCATCGAGGTCTGTATTGCTGATGCTATCGCGGCCACCGTCACGGCCAAACTGATAGGTATCTGCACCATCGCCACCGCCGAGTACATCGTCACCCAAGCCTCCATTGAGTACATCTGTGCCCGTACCGCCATACAAAAAGTCGTTGCCCGACAAGCCTGACAAGGTGTCGTTGCCCTCATTGCCATACAGACTATCGACCCCTGCAGTGCCAGTCATCACATTGTTGGTGGCGCTGCCATTGACGGTCGTTGGCGTCGGCGTCGGGGTAATATGGCTACTCACATAGGCATAGTCCCAGATCGTGCCATTTTGAAATTGGATCTGCTCCACCACATTGGTGGAGCTGCCATTGAGATAAAAATAACCAGAGATCAGCACCTGATCGTTACTGTCGGAGAGTCTTAAAATCAGATCGTCGCTGCTGCGATAAATAATCAGTTGGGCAGGGCTGATATTCGCACCGACCAACACCCGATCGACTTGTACACCTACCGCATCCACATCTGAGTTATAAATAGTATCGCGGCCTGAACCACGTCCAAACACATAGGTGTCCGCACCGTTGCCGCCATACAAGGCATCATCGCCAAGGCCACCATCTAAACTATCGTTTTGATTGTCACCATATAAGGTATCAACGCCTGCGCCACCTTGCAGTTGGTCGTTGCCATCACCGCCATATAAATAATCACTGCCACTTCCAGCATCCATCACATCATGGCCCGCCATGCCAAACAGGCTGTCATCGCCCAAGCCACTACTGAGGGTGTCGTCGGTTGCATAGCCACGCATATTGTCGTTATTGAGTTGACCATTGAGGATTGCCATGATGTTTCTCCTGTCGTGCATGTGGGGCGGCAGATGCTATACCAATCAGTGTGACACGCTTGACCCCGATTTCAGCATACCCAAATTCAATGACCACCGCGCCCCCTGATTAGGGGGGAGTAGACAACAAAAAAGGCGCATGATGCGCCTCGTTTGTCTGCTCGCGCTTAGGCGCGGCGGGTATTGCCTTCGAGCACGGTGAGATGCTCACCGAGTTCGTGATGATGGTCGATTGGTTGACGCTCAGACTTCAGCTCAGGCTTGTCGCCTTGGCGAATCACCGCTTCGGTCACCTCAACCGTGCCTACACCGGTCATCGATGGCAGATCGTACATGGTATCAAGCAAGGCATTCTCAAGGATTGAGCGCAAACCACGAGCGCCGGTATTGCGCTCAAGGGCTTTTTCGGCAATCGCTTTGAGGGCGGGCTGATCAAACACCAAATCGACGCCTTCCATATCAAACAGGTGTTGATATTGACGGGTCAGCGCGTTTTTGGGTTCGGTCAAAATCTGCATCAGTGCCGCTTCGTCGAGTTCTTCGAGGGTGGCGATGACGGGCAGACGACCAATAAACTCCGGAATCAAGCCAAACTTGATCAGATCTTCAGGCTCGACTTCGCGGAACAATTGGCCGATTTTTTTGCTGGTGTCTTTGGATTTGACCTCTGCACCAAAGCCCATGCCGCCCTTTTCGCTGCGCTGTTGCACCACTTTTTCGAGGCCAGCAAACGCACCACCACAGATAAACAAGATATTGCTGGTATCAACCTGCACAAACTCTTGTTGTGGGTGCTTACGTCCGCCTTGTGGCGGAATCGACGCCACGGTGCCTTCGATCATCTTGAGCAGCGCTTGCTGTACGCCTTCGCCCGACACATCACGGGTGATCGAAGGGTTGTCGCTTTTGCGGCTGATCTTGTCGATCTCATCGATGTAGATGATGCCCATCTGGGCTTTTTCGACATCATAATCGGCTTTTTGCAGCAGCTTTTGCACAATGTTTTCGACGTCTTCACCCACATAACCGGCTTCGGTCAAGGTGGTGGCATCGGCCATCGCAAAGGGCACATCAAGCAGACGGGCAAGCGTTTGTGCCAGCAAGGTTTTGCCAGAGCCAGTCGGGCCGATCAGCAGGATGTTGCTTTTGGACAGCTCAACCATCGCATCGCGTGCACCATGCTTGGGCGACACAAATTGACTGGCTTTGAGACGTTTGTAGTGGTTGTAGACCGCCACCGCCAAGGTTTTTTTCGCTTGCTCTTGACCAATCACATATTGGTCAAGGGTCGCCCGAATTTCTGCTGGCTTGGGCAGCGGTCGTGATGCCCACGTCCCATCGCTGGTGTGCTGATGGGTTTGTACCAAGTCGACGCAGATGTCCACGCACTCGTTACAAATGTAGGCATTTTCGCCCGCAATCAGCTTTTTCACTTCATCCTGACGTTTTCCGCAAAATGAACAGCTTTTGGGCGTTTGAGCAAAATCGGACATGAATACTCCAAGTTCCTTTTAAAACCCCTCACCCTTATGGGCGAGAGGTCAATACAGCATCCACCAACCCGTAATCACGCGCAGCTTCTGCGCTCATAAAGTTGTCACGGTCGGTGTCTTTGGCAATTTGGTCAACCGGCTGACCGGTGTGATACGCGAGCAGTCCATTGAGTTTTTCCCGAATATACAAGATTTCACGCGCGTGAATCTCGATATCAGATGCCTGTCCACGGAAGCCGCCGAGCGGTTGGTGGATCATCACCCGTGAATTGGGCAAGGCATAGCGTTTGCCTTTGGCACCTGCAGTCAGCAAAAACGACCCCATCGAGGCCGCTTGCCCCATACAAAAGGTCGAGACATCCGGCTTGATCAATTGCATGGTGTCATAGATCGCCATACCCGCAGTGACGGAGCCACCAGGGGAGTTGATATACAAATGAATGTCTTTATCGGGGTTTTCAGACTCTAAGAACAACAGCTGTGCCACCACGAGGTTGGCCATATGATCTTCGACTTCACCGGTCAAAAAGATCACCCGCTCACGCAGCAAGCGCGAGAAAATATCAAATGAACGCTCACCGCGAGATGATTGTTCAACCACCATCGGAACTAAAGCATTTTGTAGCATCTGTGCCGGATTCATCACGGTCGTGTCTTCCTAAACATCCAAGGTCGAGCGTCGAATATGGGGGATATAACACAAAATTGCAAAGGGCAAGCGCCGACAATTGGGTGACAAATCAGTCAATCTGTAGATTTTGTCCTGCAAAGACAAAAAAGGCGCATGGTGCGCCTTTTTTGCATTGGATCAATTAACCGCGTTGGGCTTGTTGAGCCGCCAGCAGTTCTTGATAGGTGACTGGCTTGTCGGTGACTTTGGCACCGGCCAAGATCAAATCAACCACTTGATCTTCGAGTACCACTGCTTCGATTTGAGCGCGTTGCTTGTCATCGGTGCTGAAGTATTCGATCACTTCGGATGGATCTTCGTAGCTTTGTGCCATTTCTTCGATGAAGGCGGTCACACGCGCAGCATCCACGGTCAGGTTGGCGTCTTGGATCACTTTGCTGACCAAAATCCCCAGTTTGACCGAACGCTCAGCTTGTTCGCGGAACAGCTCGTCTGGCAGCATGTCATTGTTGAAGTTTGGCAATTGACCGCCAAACTGCTGGGCAAACTGTTGCAGCATGGCTTCGCGCTGACGCTGAGTTTCTTCAGCGATCATGGCTTTGGGCACTTCAATCGCGTTGGCATTGACCAGCGCATCGAATGCAGCTTGTTTGGTTTGGTTGCGCAAGCCATTCTTGACTTCACGATCCATGTTTTTACGCACGTCCGCCTTGAGCTTGTCTACACCACCTTCGGTGATGCCAAACACTTTCAAGAACTCTTCGTCGATTTCTGGCAGTACAGGCTTTTCAATCTTTTTCAAGGTGATGGTAAATTGTGCAGCCTTACCAGCCAAGTGCGCCGCTTGATAGTCGGCAGGGAACGTCACATCGATGACTTTTTCTTCGCCGGCTTTCATGCCCAAGATGCCATCTTCAAAACCAGGGATCATCCGGCCGCTGCCCAACACCAATGTGAAGTCTTGTGCGCTACCGCCTTCAAAGGCTTCGCCATCCACGGTGCCAGCAAAGTCGAAGGTGACTTGGAAGTCTTTTTTCGCCATCGCTTTGGTCGGTTGGAAGGTTTGACGTTGCTTACGCAGGTTGTCGATCATGGTGTCAACGTCAGCGTCGTTGATTGCAGTGGTGCTACGCTCGATACTTAGCGTATCCAAAGCTGCAACCGTCACTTCAGGATAGACTTCAACCACAGCTTTGTAGGTCAGACCGTTGTCATTGAGTTCAGCAGACTCAATGTTTGGCATACCAACAGCGTTAATTTTTTCGTTTTGAATGGCTTCAAACACGGTGTCACGGATCAAATCGTTGATCACTTCTTGACGAATGCCGGGGCCGTAGTCGGCACGAATGCGGGACAATGGCACTTTACCAGGGCGGAAGCCATTGATCTTGGCGGTCTTGGCCACCTTTTTCAGACGGGCTTCATATTGGGTGTTAATGCGCTCGGCAGGGACGGTAACATTCAGGCGGCGTTCCAGCCCAGAGACCGCTTCGGTCGTGACTTGCATGGCTTCCTCGATCTTTGAGACATCAAAGCATAAAAAATAAAGGCGCTGATTATAGGCGAAGCTTTCATGGAAGTACAAAGGAAAGCTGATCATCAACGACAGCACCAACAAAGGTGTATTTCATCTGCAAAAATAAAACGCTCATCGGATGAAATTTTTACCAATTTTCAGCGCTTATGTAAGATGGGTCACACTTTGGCATTCAAGAATAGAATCAACGTTTATTTTTTTCCTTGCAAATTCATTTAAATGTTAAATAGTGAACATTTGTACACATTTGCTCATACACAGATACAACAGTATTGTTACACATCAAAAACACGAACATCCGACGAACTGTGCTAGTAGCCCCTCTCTTCATTCACTTGTACACTAGTTTGGCAACCCGTGATAACTCGTCCATATCCTCGAGGGCATGCCATGACTGTTCATCCTGCCATCACTCCTGCGGTGAGTGATGAAGCTGAGCGCCTTGCTGCGCTGTATCATTATGATTTGATTGGAACCGATCCTGAGCCGCGCTTTGATGATATTGCGATGCTCGCTGCACAGACCTGTGGCTGTCAGGTCGCCCTGATCTCATTGATTGGTGAGCAAGAGATTTGGTTTAAATCGCGGATCAATCATCCACTTGCCACCACACGCCGTGTTGATTCATTTTGCCAGCATGTCCTGCACACTCGACAGGCCTTGGTGGTTGAAGACACCTTTTTAGATGCGCGTTTTGCCAACAATGCGTTGGTCAAACAACGCCAACCCATGCGTTTTTTTGCAGGTGCGCCCATCATCACCGACACCGGTTATGTGATTGGCGTGTTGTGTGTGTTGGACTATCAACCACGTCAACTGAGTGACTGCCAGCTCAGCACCCTACAGGTACTTGCCCGCCAAGTGATGAGTCAAATCGAGATGGGTGAATCAATCCGACAAATGCGCCAGCAAACGGCTGAGCTTGAGCGCCTCAACCAAAGTAAAAATCGCTTGTTTTCGGTGATTGCCCACGATTTGCGTGCGGCGTTTCATGGCATTTTGGGCTTCTCCGATGTGCTCGATACCGAGCTTGATGACCTTGATCAGGCCACCATCCGCAAGATCGCAAGCTATCTCAATCACGCCTCACAATCGACCTTTAAGCTGCTCGAAAACTTGCTCGAATGGGCGATGCTTGAAAACGGCTCGATGCAATTTCGCCCTGAGGTGCTGCGCCTAGAGTCAATTATCGACACGGTGGTGACGGGGCTGCATTTGTCGGCATTGCAAAAAAACATCCAACTCGAATTTCGGGTTGATCCACGCATTTTGGTACAAGCCGATCTGAATATGATTCGCTCGCTAATCCACAACTTGGTGTCCAATGCGGTCAAGTTTAGCTTGCGCGGTGGGCGGGT
>CALFYA010000101.1 GCA_937952925.1 uncultured Moraxellaceae bacterium | reverse complement strand
CCGCGCAGCAGCACGGTACGAGCGCTTGGCCGGCCATCAGCCCCGCAAGTCGCTAAGGTCATGGCGTAAGGCTCGGGCAAATCGGTAGACAACGCATGCTCTAGCCAGCGCGCAAACTGCACAGTCGGATCGGCATCAAGCTGCTCGCGTTCGAGCGCGCCTTTTTGATAACTCATCCGTAGATCGACAATACTCTCAAGCTCTTGCATGCGTTGATTCCCTTAAGCGAGTTGGGTACGGACTTGTGCAGCAAGTTCGGTGGCGAGTTGTTCGACCAATTCGGCTGACTCGCCCTCGACCATCACCCGAATCACAGGTTCAGTGCCAGATTTTCGGATCAATAGACGGCCACGTCCGGCGAGTTTGGCTTCGGCTGCCGCAAACGCTGCAGTGAGCACCGGATCGGCAAACGGATCACGCATGGCTGCCAAACGCACGTTGATCAAGGTTTGTGGCAACACTTGCATGCCTTGCGCCAATTCAGCCAGTGATTTGCCCTGCTCGACCATCGCCGCAAGCACTTGTAAACCCGCAATAATCGCATCACCGGTGGTGCTTTTATCCAGACACAAAATATGCCCCGATGGCTCGCCGCCGAGTGTCCAGCCGCGTGCTTCAAGGTCGGCCATCACATAGCGGTCGCCCACTTTGGCGCGTACAAATTCAATGCCTTGGTCTTGCAGTGCCAGCTCTAACCCCATATTGCTCATCAGCGTACCCACCACGCCAATGGCTTTTTCGGTGCGCTGCGTGGCCAAGATATACAAAATCGCATCGCCATCAATCAGCCCGCCTTGGTGATCGACCATCACAATCCGGTCGCTATCACCATCTAAGGCAATCCCAACATCGGCACCATGTGCCACGACGGCTTGCTGGATCGCTTCAGGGTGCGTCGAGCCACAGCCATCATTGATGTTGAGGCCGTCGGGGGTATTGAAGATCGGAATCACGGTTGCGCCGAGTTCATGCAACACCGCAGGAGCGACCCGATAACCTGCACCATTGGCGCAGTCGATCACGATTTTCAGCCCTTTCAAGCTTTGCTGATAGGGAAAACTCGATTTGCAAAATTCGATGTAGCGGCCTTTGGCATCCTCGACCCGATAGCTACGCCCCAATTGATCCGGTGCATCAATGGTCAGTGGCAGATCAAGCTGGGCACTGATCGCATCTTGCAATTCATCAGGCAGTTTTTTGCCTTCATTGGAAAAAAACTTAATACCATTATCAAAATATGGATTGTGCGATGCTGAAATCACAATCCCTGCATCCGCGTGAAAGGCACGGGTCAAATGCGCAATCGCCGGTGTAGGTAATGGCCCGAGCAAGCGCACATCAACCCCTGCGGCATTGAGACCCGACTGTAGTGCGGCTTCAAGCACGTAGCCAGACAATCGCGTGTCCTTGCCCATCACCACTTGAGCGCGGCCTTGAGCAGCAAGCACTCGCCCCGCCGCATAGCCCAAATGCAACGCAAACTCAGGGGTGATCGGTGCATCACCAAATTTGCCGCGAATGCCGTCTGTACCAAAATGGCTCATCTTCAATCCCCCTGATCCATAAGTGCAATGATTGTATGCTGACAACTTCGCGTCGATGTAATTTTTTTCATCTCAAAAACAACAGCCGCCAAATTTTGGCGGCTGTATGTACAGTGCGGTATACGACCAGATCAATCAATCCGATAGTTCGGTGCTTCTTTGGTGATCATCACATCATGCACATGGGATTCTTTCATGCCTGCTGCGGTGATTTTGACAAACTTTGGCTCACTGCGCATGGTGGCAATATC
>CALFYA010000100.1 GCA_937952925.1 uncultured Moraxellaceae bacterium | reverse complement strand
AATGCTGGCAATCGACCATGAAACTCGACTTTATTGATGCCTTTATTACCAATCATGCCTTTTCGGGTAATCCGGCGGCAGTGGTACAGCATGACGCGCCCATCTCTGTCGAGCTGATGCAGGCGATTGCAGGGCAACACAACTTATCTGAGACGGCGTTTATTATGCCGATTGCAGGCATGCCGGATCATTTTCAGATCCGCTGGTTTACTCCCACCGTTGAAGTCGATTTGTGTGGACATGCCACACTCGCAGCGGCGTATGCGGTGTTCATGCAGTCCGATATTCGCCAAGTGACCTTTCACACCCAAAAACATGGCAATTTGCCGGTGGCGCTCCGTCAAGAAGGCTTGTGCATGGATTTTCCGGTGCAACCGCAGCGCCGGATGGATAATGTGCCGTTACAATTGCTCAAATGTATCCCCGAACAGCACAGCGATGCGTTTTTTGGTGCCGATTGGTTGGTGGTGTACGAAGATCCCGAAATTGTGATCAATGCCACCCCCGATTTGATTGGTCTGCATCGTGTACCTGGTCGTGGGTTAATTTTGACTGCACCGGGTATGGGTGAGTTTGATTTTGTCAGTCGTTTTTTTGCGCCACGCTGCGGGATCAATGAAGATCCGGTGACGGGTTCGGCGCATTGTGCGCTCGCGCCGTATTGGAGTGTGCGGCTGGGGCGGCAGCGGGTGGTGGGTTGGCAAGCGTCCAAACGTGGCGGGGTGGTCACGGCTGAGGTGAGTCATGGGCGGGTCAATTTGATCGGGCATTGCCGGTTGTATAGCAGCAGCTGGATCAGACCAGAGGCGCTGGGGCTGGCCTAGGGAACAACCCTTAGCTGCATGTTCCGCCTTGGCTAGCGCAATTTTTCCAAGCAACGCAGCTCACGCATGAAACGTCAACAGCCCCTCATGTGTTATGATGCGCGCCGTCCGACTGCAATGAGTAAGCCCACATGGTACTGACCGATGAATTGATCACCAAACTGGGGATGAGCATTGGTGTACCGATTATTTTGGCGTTTTTGTTTTTTATTATCTGGGATTTGGCTAAAGAGTCTAAAGCGGGACGCTTTGGCACGCTGATGATGTTTTTGGTACTTGGTGGCGGTTTTATTAGTTATATCATCAAAGAAGTGATTATTTGGTGGATGTCGAAGGATATGTGAAAAACACTATAGATTTTTTTTAGAATTTTCATCTAAAAAACTCACCAACCCATAAATCAAAACACCTATCAAAAAATAAACCAGCCTGACAAAAATACTATCATCAAAAGTACTATTATAGATCAAGTTTTGCATTTTTCTACCATCAACTTCCTCATAAAAAAAGGAATGAAAATATATAAAAATAATAGGAAAAGTATTTTTTGCAACAAAGACATTGAGGCTGTTCATCATCAATAAAAACGATAACACCACCAACAGAAGACCAAAAAAAACATACAGCAACATTCTAAAAACGAGTATATCTTCTTTTGGATTAGCTAGGAAAGGGGGTACAGCCAACCCTCCTAGGGTTAGCCGCAATCCTAAAATTAAAACAACAAGAGCCAAGCAATTTATTAAAAAACATCTCACCACTCTCTTGTTATAAAACATATTAATACTCATTTATTCAAGGGAGCCATCATAAATAGCCCTAACAAATCTCTTAAACATACCATCTTACATTTCATATTTTCTTCAGTATCGCCATCATCACAAGAAACAGGGCATTTCTCAACACACTCAATGTATTGGTAATACTTCCATATTCCCCATGCAGC
>CALFYA010000099.1 GCA_937952925.1 uncultured Moraxellaceae bacterium | reverse complement strand
AGAATATCTGATTTCTGCCATCGAGCAAAATAAAAAAATTAAGGAGCTTCCTATTCTTGATTTCTACACAGGAATACAAAGACTCAATCATGCTATTGACCTGTGTGATGCTATTACAGATAATGTCTTTACAGGTCAAGGCCATTCGCAATTAGTACTCCATTCGTCTCTCAACTCGTTACAAAAGGAATATAAAATGAACAAAGAAGCCCTTGAAAGTGAAGCTGCTACTAAAGCACAAATATATGCTCTAGGACTTGCTATTAAAGAACTTTCAATTGGACTTGAGATTGAAAAAAAAGAGTTTGAAACCATTCTCAGGAAGAGTTCTGAGAATTTTCAAAATATGATCAATAAAGCCAAGGAAGAAAATCAGAAAATTCTCGACAACAACAAGATCGAAGTACAAAATATTTTCAAAGAAAATATAAAACACATCGAACTAAAAATAAAAATCCTATCCTACACCTTCTCAGCAATACTTTTTTTATTGTTATTTTTAATAATTTATTTGAAATAGTAACGATAATGATAGATTATCGATTCCCTCAAATGGCTTAATCCGACTTTTGGCTTTGCACAATTGATTAGCAACCACGCTATTGTTGCACCGCCGCCATCTTCCGATACTTTTCAATCGCTTCTTCAAGCGTATTCGATTTGGGGATTTTACGCTCAGCAAAACCCTCCAACCGCAAACTCGCCTGATAGTTCGCGGCTTTGGTACGCTCCACATACGCCCGTTTGGCGTCGTCTGACAGGCTCATCTACTGCTCAACCGATCCGCTGTGATCTGTCCAACATACAAAAAACGGGGGCTTTAATCCACCAAATACTGCTCATCACCGAGCCACGCCCGCGCCAGCATCTCATGCTCAGTGGGGAAAAACTTGATCGGTGCAGGCACAATCCCACTCAAAAAAAACATCAAGGCATGATCTTGCCACTGCGGATCACCCACAATCGCAATCTGCTTGACCTGACGCTGCAACCACTCGTCTTCAAAGGTGTCATACGTCCAATCAGCAGCAGGATCTAAGCCAATCAACTGAGGGCACAAACACACCAACACCCGTAATTCACCGTGTTGTTGTGCAT
>CALFYA010000098.1 GCA_937952925.1 uncultured Moraxellaceae bacterium | reverse complement strand
GTTCTTCGTGTTGGCGTTGAAACGCCTTGAAATGATCATAGCTAAAATTGAGTACGCCGTATTTCATCATCAGTCAATCAAGCATGCAGATGGTCAAAACCTTAACCAACTTGCTAGTCAAACACAACTAATCGGAGGAGCGTCCAAAAATCCAATACACCGCAATCACAGTGAAACTCGCGACCAGCAGCACAATCAACCAAAAGCCATGATGGCTGTCGGCGAGGGGGATTCCACCCACATTCATGCCCAAAAGACCGGCAATAATATTGATCGGCAAGGCCAATACCGACACGGTAGTCAGCACAAACAAGCTGCGGTTGTTTTGCTCGCCAACCTGTGCGGCGATTTCTTCTTGCAGCAGCTTGATCCGCTCTTGGAGGGCAGTCATGTCTTGGATCACGGTGGCAAATTCTTCGGTGGATTGACGCAAATCTTGCCGATCATCATCGACAATCCACAGCGGTGGCCGATTGAGTAACCGAAACAACGCCGACGGCTCAGGCGCGAGTAGTCGTTGCAGCCGCACCAACAGCCGCCGCATAGTGCCCAAGTTGGCGCGGTGATGCTCTAAGCGATTGGCAAGCAAGCGATCTTCGATATGATCGGTTTTGTCGGCAATACTGCGCACGATTTGGGTCAGCACATCGGCTTGATCACGCAGCAAATGCACCAGTAGTGCGGTGGTCGAGCCAAACACTTCGCCTTCTTTGACCGCCACGCGCAGCCGATCAATTGAGCGTAGCGGTTTGCTCCGTGCAGTCACCACCAGATGGGGGGTAATACTCATCCATAAGGTCGCAATGTCGGAGGCGTCAAAGTCAAAATCAAATAACACGTCGTTCATCACTGCAATCAAGGCGTCATCGGCACGCTCAATCCGTGTCGAGCGTACGCCTTCATGCAGTGCTTCAAAAAAGGTTTCGGACAGCTCAAGGTGTTGATGTAGCCATTGCTCACTACTCGCATGACTCAAATTGAGATGGATCCATATAAATTCGTGGGCGGGTGGAGCTTGTAGCCATGTCATTAAGCTATTGGAGTCTAGGCTACGTCGTCCCTGTGCGCCAAACGCGTAGGCGCAGATCAAACCCGATGCATCAGCGCCATACGATAAGGGGACGGGTTTTTTCATGTAATCAACACGGTAGCAAGACGCTTGTTGATATTATGACCAAGCCGTGACAGTTTTGTGACAGCTTGGTGTGGTTCATTTATGCGGCTTCATCAGCCAGTAAAAACCCCTGATATAAAACGATCAGGCCTAGCCATGCATGAGCAATTTCAACATGAAAATGAAACTGACCATCCTGCTCATATTCATACGAATGGCTCTGTGGTGCCCATGCAAGCGGTAAGCTGATGCCTAGGCATGACCATTCGCGGATCACCAGATGCAGTTGTTGCTCTTGAAGCACCAAAGCGATGGCAAAACGAAACCAGCCGAACTGTTCGATCAATAGCCATTGTTGTTGGTCTTGCCCTGCATACTGAATTGAACGCATCGAATGATCTGCAAACTGCCGATGCCAATGCTCACGTCCTGCATCATCGACCTGAAAATCGACTCGTAGAGGAACCTGTTGGCCTGCGTGCGGAAATCCAAAAATATTGGCAATCAGATTGACCAGCCAGCCGGATCCTCGGGTAATGTCGGCTTGACCTCGAAAGCTTTTTTGTCGATGGATCTGATGAAGTTGTTGGATTGATGGTGGTAAGTGCGGCCATGCTTCACCGAGTATGCGTTGATA
>CALFYA010000097.1 GCA_937952925.1 uncultured Moraxellaceae bacterium | reverse complement strand
ATGACGCAGCTGACGAATAGAACGCATCTAACAATTCGTTCCAGCGGACGCGCTAAAGCGCGCCGCTGAACTCAAACGTTAGGGGGAATTATGAATACACGCATCCTAGCAATATTTCTGCTGGCTATATCACAGCTATTTCCGGCGGCTGTATCTGCTGGCGAAGAGGTTTGTTCTGTCGTTTCTGGCGCGGTCGTTATTGCTCAAGATGACGAGAACACTTTTCTCGGTAAGATCACGAACGCATATGACAGTAAGTCCATATTCAACGATTACGGTACCCATGGAAGCGAATACAGCAGTAATTCCATCTGGAATCAGTATGGGACGTTCGGAAGTGAATACAGCTCGTATTCACCTTTCAACAAATACACATCTACGCCACCGATGATTATCAAAAACAAGAAAATCATCGGCTATCTATCTGCGAATAAGAGCTTGAGTTCTGCGATCTCGCCAAATTTGCTGAAGGCACTTTGCAAGGATGAGCTTTGAACACATTCCCCCTAACACGGCATTCGAGAGGGACGCGCTAAAAGCGGCGAGCCCCTCAATTTGGTGCGCTTACCCTACAAATACCACTTTTCCACCCCCACCTGATGCAGCACAAACCGCGCTTCTGCATCAGGTCGCCACGCCTGATGATCGGCGGTGGCGCGCAGCAAAAAGTCGAGCAACGTCCAATGCCGCCGCAGCACCCGCCGCAAGCGATGTGGCAACACCGGATGAAACAGCCCCAACCGATCAAACAACTGGCGTGGATTTTTGCGTAGCCACAGCCACGAGCCTAGCTCTAGGGTAAAGGGCAACAACAGCGCACCTTTGTCGAGACGGCTTTGCTCATACACATAGTCCCACAGGTCGCCATGCGTGGTGTAATTCAGGCTTTGCGGCTCAATGGTATAAAAATCATGTAGCGGATAATTGAGATTAAACAAATCACACAACGCCACCGCTTCAGCCAAATGGGGTGGGGGCAAACGATGCGCCGCATACGGGAACCACAGCCGATCTTTTAGACCAAAGCCCGAATGCACATCCATCACCAGCACAAAATCCGAGCGTGCACGCAGCTCCTCTAGATATTTGATCAGTGCAATATTTTCGGTGGCGAGCGCATCGCCACGATACCACGGCAAATGTTTGGACAATCGTTGCCCTGCCAGCGGCCACAGATGCAGCCCACGCGCTTGCATTGGGGAGTTGCGCATCAGATCAATCCCATCACCATTGGCGCGGGTGGCTTTGTGCAATCCAGTGATATTGAACATGGGCACCATCACGATGCGCACGCGCTCAAGCAAGGCTTGCAAACTGCGATCCCACATCATCCGCGCCAGCAGATGCTCTAGCCACGCCAGCAAAATCTGACTGCCAATCCGCTCATTGCCATGCACGCCACCCACCAAAAATAGCGTTGGCACGGTCGGCTCATGTGCGCCGAGTTCAACCGCATCAATCGGCAAATCGCCCAGCGTCGCCAAGCAGCGATGGCGCACATGGGGATGATCGAGCAGTTGTTTGAGTTGTTCGAGTTCGGGCAAAAGAGGGCGTGACATCCACACGATCC
>CALFYA010000096.1 GCA_937952925.1 uncultured Moraxellaceae bacterium | reverse complement strand
CTTTTATCTCTACAACTACAGGTAAAACACTTGCAATATATCGTTTCTGACACTACATGGCTTAGCCTAACTTTTGCGTCAAGTGCGACAAGCACCCAGCCGATTATTGTGCAATTTTTGAATTCAGTGATTACTGAGTTTTTGTTTATTTTGTTGTAGGGTGTTTGCGCCTTACGCGGGTAGTTAGGCGGCGTTAAATCCTCTTGGCCACAAACTTTTTAGTTATAAATAAAGAGGAACAGGGAGTTATGATGAGTATTTTCAAGAAAACAGCATTGTGCTTTTGCATTGCACTGGTTGGTTGTAATAATAATGACGACTCTCAAGGAGCAGGGAATGCGGCAGCATCTCAGCAGCTTATTTTTGGTCAAGTCGCAACTGGTTCAGCTCTTACAGATGGTAAAGTTACTCTGAAATCAAAAAATGGAGAAGTAACGAAGCCTATAAATGCTGACGGCACTTATTCTTTTGATGTATCAAGTCTTAGTGGCCCTTTTTATCTAAAGGCTACTTCAAATAAAGATACAACTGTTGAATTGTACTCTTATTCAAACGAGGCAGGGCGTGTTAATGTTACACCATTAACTACTGCCGTTCTATATAATGCATCCGCCAAAATTAGCCCCCAAGCTCCGTTTTTGGCGGGAATGCCTATTAGTGATGAAATGCTTAAACAGGCACAAAGTCAAGTTAAGGCTATTTTGGGTAAAACGCTGAGGGATTCGGGTGTTAATCCTGAAAATACGGATTTCTTTGCTACTCCATTCAGCACCAATCATTTTGGTGTTGATGCTGTCTTGGATTCTGTCAGTGTTGCGGTATCTGGTAATAAGTTAATCGTTTTTCCGAAGGACGGGATTCCTTTTGATATTGCAAACACTCCAGCCCCTACACCGCCGACAGCGGCTGAACTAAAGCAATCTAAACTCATTGAGGATTTAACAAAAAAATTAACTCCTGGAGTCAAGGATGCTCAGGATATTATTGGTGAAACAGTTGACAGACTTGTTACACTAGATGTTATTAACAAAACCATTGTTAAAGTAGATGAGCTTGACATTAATCCAGCAGTCTTTGTTCTGAATGGTGTGACTTTAAGTGTTCTTAAGGCAAAAGCAATAGACATATTTAAGGTTGTATTGCTAAGGCATTTAGAGGCAAAAGGGACTATAACATCAGAGGAAAAGAACTTTATTAATACATTAGATAATGCTGCTTTTGGCACATCATTTCTAGAGCCATATGTAAACTTGGTTAATTGTAAGATTGATAGCATAGAAAAATTTACAAACTGTAAGGCTTCTGATGGCTTAGAGTTGAAGTTATACGAGTCATTCAATAAGACTAGGCCTGGAAAATGGCTGTCAGACCCCAACCAAGCGGCAAAGGATACTCGTCCAGTTGTGCAGTTTTTGTTAGCCTGTCCTCTTCCTACTAGAATCTACGAGAATTTGTTTTCTTTTGCTTATAACTCTGAAAATTCAGAGTGTGCCGACAAAAACAATGCTCTTCCTGTGGCACAAATTGATGTGGATACACTTTCAGCGAAAGAGGGCGAAACAATCACACTGGATGCTTCCAAGTCGAGTGACGCGAATAATGATGAGCTTTTTTATTCGTGGAAAATAAAATCCACAACGAATGCAATTGACTTGGTTATGGTCAATAAATCTCAGAAAAAAGCGTATTTATTTGCGCCAAGTGTTACCACGACTGTTGATGCTGTCATTGAGTTGACCGTAACAGATAGTAAAGGCGCGACCAGTATCAAAACGACCTCCATACGTTTTAAGCCAACGACACCAGCAGTTAATAAGCCTCCAGTTATTAGCGGACTCACTGCCTATACTGCTGGTACAGTTGTGTCAGGAGCTTTTACAATCTCTGACCCTGATGCTAATGGCGTTTCAAACTTAACGGTATCGGTTGTTAAAGATAGCCAATCGTGCAACATTGACGCAGGACAGTTTTCTGGGGCGCAAGGCTCGATTTCTAAAAACTTCCAACAGGATTGCAGTGGTTTATTGACATCAACAGGCACTTATTATGTAACTGTTGAGGCTAGAACTGATGCAGGTACATTAGAGACTGTCAGTGAAGCTGTTGGTTTTTCTTATGTTTCATCAACGCCTGAGCCAACAACACCTACAGTGTCAGATGTAAGCTGCCCCAACGTTATTAGCAATACGGCATCTACCTGTACAGTTAATGGGAGTAATTTACCTGATGGCCTAGTTGCAAAATTGGGTAACACTACTTGTTCAGGTGGTACAGGATCAACTATTCAAAGGATATTCAATTGTACACCAAACAACCAAGCAGGAGACCTTCCGTTTACTGTTATCAGTAACGGTACAGTAATAAAGCAGATCAACGTTTTGGTTAAAATAGATTCAGGCGGCACACCTACTCCAACACCATCAACTGGGTGCGATGTTACAACAGCAGTGACTTGTACAAGTATGCGAAATATTGCGAATGGTGAGGTTGAAATTACTGGCTCTGCGGCTAATTCTGGTATTAGTCAGCAAGGTATTCAGGCGTTTAAATGGCCAACAAATGTTAGGGTTTACTTTGGTAGTGAACACTTGATAAAAAATGCAACTTGGACATGTTGGGGGACGGCTATAGAAACTAACCCACATATTTATCAGGTTTCTAATCTTATTAAAACAGGAGTCCTGTCTCAGCCATACACAGATGTCGATATTTCTAGTTGTGCAGCATTTGATGCAAGTGTGAAAGTCGATGCTGGATTCTTTAGTGATATATATTCTTCTGCATCAAGAATTGTGAAGGTTGCTAACTAGAATGAGAGTATGAGACTCTAATGTATGGCTCTTATTGCAAGCCTAACTTTTGCATTAAGTGTGACAAGCACCCAGCCGAAATTTTCTCATTTTTCGGCATGGGTTATTACAGTTTTCTGTTGAATTTCTTGTGGGTGCTTGCGCCTTATGCGAATAGTTATGCAGCATCCATCATATTAACCCACTTTACTTTACAACCTCTCGCCTACTCCACCATCAAAAAACCCTGTGCTTCTCTCAAAACACAGGGTCATTTGACGGTTGTGCACCCAGATTTAAATATCCAGATTGGTCACACTCAGCGCGTTCTCTTCAATAAAGGCGCGGCGCGGCTCGACATCATCACCCATCAAACACGAGAACATGTGATCAGCATCGATGGCATCATCGATGGTGACCCGTAGCATCCGGCGGTTTTCCGGATCCATGGTGGTTTCCCACAACTGCTCGGCGTTCATTTCACCCAAGCCTTTGTAGCGCTGCACAGTCACGCCACGACGGGAGTCATGCATGATCTGCTCCCACACTTGGGCAAAGTGTGCAATCGCCACTTGACGCTCACCTTTTTGCAGATACGCACCGTCTTCGACGACATCACGCCAGCTGGCGCTGCTGCTGAGCAAACGCGCGTATTCGGTCGATTGGAAAAAGGTGTGATCCAGCAAATAACGCTGTGGCAACTGATGTACATAGATGGTCAGACGCGGCCAGTATTGACGGCTGTCGCCTTCACCAAACACTTCAAGCTCGATCTGAGCATTGAGGCTGGGTTGACGACGGGCAATCTCTGCTTGCAGTGCATCTGCCCATGCTTGCTGTACGGCTTGATCAGATAGCTGATCAATCGCAAACGCAGGGACATACAGCAAGGACTCCAGCAAGCTGACCGGATAACGCTGACCCAAACGGGCAATCACTTTTTGGGTCGATTGGTAGTCGTGAATGAGTTGCTCTAGCGCTTGCCCCGCAACCGCAGGTGCATCAGGGTTGACATGCAACGCCCACTCGTCAATCGCACTCGACAGCAAAAATTGCTCCAGCGCTTCGCCATCTTTGAGGTACTGCTCTTGTTTGCCTTTCTTGATTTTGTACAGCGGTGGCTGCGCAATATAGATATGACCACGCTCAAACAGCTCAGGCATCTGGCGGAAAAAGAACGTCAACAGCAAGGTACGGATGTGCGAACCGTCCACATCGGCATCGGTCATGATGATGATTTTGTGATAGCGTAATTTGTCGGGGTTGTATTCTTCCCGCCCAATGCCACAACCAAGCGCGGTGATCAGCGTACCGACTTCGGCGCTCGAAATCATCTTGTCAAAACGGGCGCGCTCGACGTTGAGGATTTTACCTTTGAGTGGCAAGATCGCCTGCATTTTGCGGTTACGGCCTTGTTTAGCGCTACCACCCGCCGAGTCCCCTTCCACGATATACAGCTCAGACAAGGCGGGATCTTTTTCTTGGCAGTCAGCCAATTTACCCGGTAAGCCAGCAATGTCGAGGGCGCTTTTACGGCGGGTCATTTCACGCGCTTTACGCGCCGCATCACGAGCGCGTGCAGCATCGATGATCTTACCGGCAATCGCTTTTGCAGCTTGTGGTTTTTCCAGCAAGAAGGTGGCGAACTCGCGCCCCATCGCCGATTCAACCACGGGTTTGACTTCGCTCGACACCAGCTTTTCTTTGGTCTGGCTGGAGAATTTGGGATCGGGCACTTTGACTGAGACAATCGCGGTCAGACCTTCACGCGCATCATCACCGGTAATCCCGACTTTTTCTTTTTTGAGTAGATTCTCACTTTCCATGTAGCTGTTGAGGCCACGGGTCAGCGCCGCACGGAAACCCGCCAAGTGCGTGCCGCCATCTTTTTGCGGAATGTTGTTGGTAAAACAATAGACGTTTTCTTGGTAGCTATCATTCCACTGGAGCGCCACTTCGACGCCAATGCCATGATCACCTTGTACTGAAAAGTGAAAAATATCGTTGAGCGGATGCTTGCCCACGTTGATGAATTTGACAAACTCGGCCAAGCCACCGGCATGATCAAACGCATGCTCGGCACCCGTGCGCTCATCACGCAAGACAATTTTGACCCCTGCATTGAGGAACGACAGCTCACGCAGACGGCGGACTAAGATGTCGGCGGAAAACGTGGTTTGTGAAAAAGTCAGCTCACTTGGCCAAAACCGCAACTCGGTACCGGTGCCTTTGCCTTCGCAACTGCCGACCTGACGCAGTGGATAATCTGGCACACCATGGGTGTAAGACTGCTCGTACAAATACCCATTGCGGCGAATATTCAGTTGTAGCTTTTTGGACAGGGCATTGACCACCGAAACCCCAACGCCGTGCAAACCGCCCGATACCTTATAGCTATTGTCGTCGAATTTTCCGCCCGCATGCAAAATGGTCAAAATCACTTCGGCTGCCGATACCCCTTCTTCAGGGTGGATATCGACCGGAATACCACGGCCATTGTCACGCACACTAACCGATTCATCGCTGTGGATGGTCACGGTAATTTGATCGCAGTGTCCGGCAAGCGCCTCGTCGATGGAGTTGTCCACCACTTCAAATACCATATGGTGCAAACCAGTGCCATCGTCGGTATCACCAATATACATGCCAGGTCGTTTGCGCACGGCATCAAGACCGCGTAACACCGTAATGCTAGAGGAGTCGTATGCTGGAGGGGTGACACTGTCTGGCGTGACAACGGTATCTTGCAGATCAGAACTCATGAAATCTCCCTGACGATAGATGGTGATGCGACGACCGTGACATCGGCCTATGCTTATACAATGTGAACCCGCCCTTGCTCAAGCATCACCACCTTGGGTTGCACTGCAAGCTGCTGCAGTGGGGTCAAGATCGGCTCAAGCGCGAGGGTGGTCAAAAAAATCTGGCTATCCAGCGCCAGCAGCAAACTGAGTAAACGCTGCTGAGCGGCTCGATCAAGCTCTGCGGTTAGATCGTCTAATAATACCACAGTTGTCCGCTGCTGCTGACGCAATAGACGTAGCTGCGACAGCCTGAGACTCACAATCAGTAATTTTTTTTGTCCGCGCGACAAGCTGTCTTCTGCCACGCCTAATGCGGTTTTAAAGCTGAGGTCAGCCCGATGTGCGCCAAGGCTGGTATGCCCACGCTCGCGATCCCGCTCGCGTGATGCGGCCAAGCTCTCAATCAATGGCTGACTGGTATCAAACCCCGCATGGTACTGACAACTGATGGCAATATCCGGCAACAGCTGTGCACACAACTCGTGCAGATGTGGCATCCACTCGGCAAACACTTGACTACGCATCTGATGTAACTGCTCGCCATGTGCTGCCAACTCAGCTTCCCATGCGGTCAGTTGGATCGGATCTAGACGCGGCATTTTGAGTAGTGCGTTACGCTGCTTGAGCGCCCGTTGATAGCGCAGCCACTGCGGATGAAATTGGGGTTCCACATGGAACATGAGCCAGTCGAGCAATTGCCGACGAGGTTTACTGCCCGAATCGAGCACTGCCAACCCTTCAGGATCGATGACTTGTACTGGCAATAAGCGGGCAAATTCGCTTTGCTGGGTGATCACTTCGCCATTGAGTTTGAGGATCGGATCGGCATGTAGCGGGCGCTGCATGCCAAACCGAAAGTGCTGGCCTTGCGCAAACACCAACAGATCTTTTTGTTGGTGGGCAATCATCGGTTTGAGCAAGTGGGTACGAAACGAACGTCCGGTTGCCAGCAGATAAATCGCTTCGAGGATCGAGGTTTTGCCGGATCCATTGGCACCACAAAACACATTGACCTGTTGCAGGTCATCAAGCGTCAGTGACTCAATCAGCCGTAGACGCTCAATATGCAAATGCTGTAAATGCAAACGACCCGACTCGACCTTAGACACGCATTGGCATCACGACGTAGACGCTATCTTGATTGTCAGGGGCTTGTACGAGCGCCGATGCATTGGCTTCAGACAAAGTCATTTGCACGGCAT
This sequence comes from uncultured Moraxellaceae bacterium, assembly GCA_937952925.1. Classification (GTDB taxonomy): domain Bacteria; phylum Pseudomonadota; class Gammaproteobacteria; order Pseudomonadales; family Moraxellaceae; genus CALFYA01. Next base: position 15,628 of record CALFYA010000096.1, on the reverse strand, counting down.
CGCTGTTTAACACATTCATGATGTCGAGCAGGTATTGCGAATTAAACGACATCTCCAGCGGCTCGCCTTGATAAGTAATCGGCAAATCTTCGACCGCCTCATCTTGCTCAGGGTTGTTGGCACGCAGTTGCATCTCTTGCGCTTTAAAACTCAAAAACACGCCTTTGAGTTTTTCATTACTCAAAATCGCAACACGCTGCAAGGTTTGACGAAACGCGGCATGCTCGACTTGGATCACCTTCGTCCCATTGCGTGGTAATACCCGACGATAATCGGGGAATTTGCCATCAATCAATTTGGTGGTAAAGCGAATGGTAATCGGTGCCGAGTCTTTATTTTCGATCTGCAAGGACACACTCAAAAACTCACGCCCGACCAAGACACTCAGCGCACTATCATCGGCATTGAGTAAGCGTTGCAGCTCCATCACGCCTTTACGCGGCACAATCGCTTGGATCGTCGCAGCGGATGCCTCAAGCTCAGCAGCAGCTTCTGACAGCGCCAATCGGTGCCCATCGGTAGTGACAGTGCGTAGCTTGCCCTCACCCGCTTCAAACAACATGCCGGTCAAATAAAACCGGACATCTTGCACCGCCATGGCAAACGCGGTCTTGTCGAGCAACTGCTTGAGGGTACTTTGCCCGACCCGCACATGTGCACCTTGGGTGGCTTCACCCAGCAATGGAAAATCGGCGGCAGGCAATGTCCCCAACGCAAATCGACTGCTGCCCGACTTCAAGACACAACGCTGCTCATCGGTGGTACTCAGATCAATCTTGGCGGCATTGGGCAAGGACTTGATGATGTCCATCAACTTGCGTGCAGACACGGTGGTTGAGCCAACCTCACGCACCTCATCGGTGAGTGGCAAGGTCGCAATCAGCTCTACTTCCAAGTCAGATGCGGTCAAAATCAAGGTGCTATCGGTCACCTCAATTTTGACATTTGATAAAATCGGCAGGGTATGACGGCGCTCAACCGCACCAGCAACCTGAGACAATACCTTTAAAAACAAATCTTTGCTGATATTCAGCTTCATGGTGAAACACTCCGCTCAGACTGACGCTTAGGCTTGCAACAGCCGCAGCAAATTGTGGTAATCCTCAGCAAATGCCGGATCGGATTTGCGTAACTCTTGTACCTTCTCACAGGCATGCATCACGGTGGTGTGATCACGTCCGCCAAAAGCCAAACCAATATCGGGAAAACTTTCATTGGTCAATTCGCGTGACAAGCCCATCGCCATCTGTCTTGGGCGGGCATAAATACGGGTACGTTTGGGGCCAACCAATTCTTTACTCGGAATGCGGAAATACTCGACCACCACGCGTTGGATATTTTCCACACTGATGGTGCGGGCGCGAATCGCTAATACGTCTTTGAGCGACTCTTTGATAATCTCGATGCTAATATCTTGCCCTTTGAATCGGGCGGTCGCTGTGACCTTATTGAGCGCCCCTTCAAGCTCACGGACATTCGCCATCACTTGCTGTGCCATAAATAACGCACAGTTGTGTGGTAAATCCACTTCGCTATTTTCAGCTTTTTTGCGCAATATCTCGATACGCGTTTCCAAATCGGGCGGTTCAACCGCAACCGATAATCCCCAAGAGAAACGAGATACTAAACGTGCATCAAGTTCAGTGAGTTCTTTGGGGTAGCGATCAGAGGTTAAAATAATCTGTTTGGATTCGTCTAATAATGCATTGAAGGTATAAAAAAACTCAACCAAACTGGCATCTTTACCCGCCAGCAAGTGAATATCGTCAACCAACAATAAATCGAGTGAACGGCACTCTTTTTTAAAATCGTCAATCCGGCCTTGTTGCAACGCTCCAACAAACCCTCCGACAAACTGCTCAGACGTCATGTACATCACACGGGCATCGGGCTTGGCCGCAAGCAACGCATGCCCAACTGCATGCATCAAGTGGGTTTTACCGAGTCCTGTGGGGCCATACAAAAATAACGGGTTGTGCTGCGCATCACCGAGTGCCGTCAGGATTTTACGACAGGTTTGCGCTGCCATTTGGTTGGAGCGCCCTTCGACAAAATGGCCGAAGGTAAACAAGGGGTTGAGTGTGCGACCAAAACTGTTGGCTTTGTTTTTGCGGCCTGTACTTCGGCTGGTCTGGGCGGGATCTCGTAACACCGATGACGACTGAGCAGGCGCAGAATGACTACGGGTTTCTGACAGCGATAGACCAGGCCGTGAATCAACCTGTACCAACACCTGCTGAATGTGGCCTTGGCTGTATTGCTGTGCCAGCGTCGTAATCCGCGCCAAAAAATGCTCGGTAATGTGACGGGTAAAATACGGGTTGGGTGCCATCAAATACAGCGTTTGCTCGCGGACATCGGCATGCAACGGACGAATCCACAAGGTGAAGACATTGTCCGGCAGCTCATCACGCAGGGCATTGAGGCAATCGGTCCAGACCATGTATCTCCCCTAGGGTCGCTTGAAACCATCGATTCGCTCAGCACAGACGATGGTCGTTTTTACCCGTCTGGCCAAACGCCACCCCGTATTGGGGCAGGTATTCTAGCCAATACCACGACTAATGTCATCGTTGACAACACCCCCTCGGACATGCTCTGACGCGATGATTTGTACCACTTATCCACAAGACTGACTCAAGTTATCCACAGAGTTATCCACAGGCTGTCTGAAAACCGTGCCTGTGGATAAGTGTTGTGGATAACTCTGTGGATAACGTTGTGGATAAGTTTTGACAAAAAGTTATCCACATTTTGTCCACAGCTTTTCCACAGGTTTATCCACAGCGTAAGATGATGAAAAAATTGAAAGAAAGTGACTTATCCACAGAAAAACGCGTCCCTAATAATAATAATATAAATTTATAAATTTAAAATTTAATAGTAAGTTCGCCAAAAAACTGTGGATAACTCGAAAAAAGCTTGTGGATAAATTTAATACTGATCATTTTTTAATCATCTCGATTTTCGTAAACCCCCTCCCCTTTTCTCGATCAGTCGGGTAAGCAACATCACTTGTCAGGTTTGGCATCAACTACAAATTCTCTGGTAAAAGTTTGATCAAATCGTTTGACAGTGCTAGGGCACCTCACTAAAATTAGCTTCTTTTTTTGGCTTTCCCTTGGGTATTCCTCATGAAACGTACTTTTCAGCCCAGCATGCTCAAGCGCAAGCGTGTCCATGGTTTCCGTGCCCGCATGGCCACCAAAAACGGTCGTCAGGTGTTGGCTCGTCGTCGTGCCAAGGGCCGTCATCGCTTGACCGTGTAATGCGTCAATGCGTTATGCATCCAGAGGGTTAGCATGACGTCGTTATCGTTCGGGCCTGAGTGCAGGCTGCTTCAGGCGTCCGAATTCCAGCATGTGTTTGATCACACGCTGTGCAAAGTTCACCAGCCTGCGTTCTTGTTGTTGGCAACCCCATCGTCTTCTGCGCGTCTGGGATTTATTGTTGCCAAACGCAAAATTCGTCGCGCTCATGAGCGCAATCGGGTCAAACGTCTAGCTCGAGAAAGTTTTCGTTTGCATCGGCAGCAACTGCCAGCACTCGATATCGTGTTGATGGCCAAACCAGACGCACAGCTGCTGCCCAACGACGAATTACATCAGCAGTTATCCACAGCATGGCGGCAACTCGCACGCAAGGCTGCCAATCGACCGCAAGCACGAGATGGGTGATGAAGCTCCTGTTACGTTGGCTAATCCGGTTTTACCAAGTGGTGATTAGTCCAGCAATTGGGCCTCGTTGTCGTTATTATCCCACCTGCTCTCAATACGCCTTAGAAGCGATCGCCATACATGGGGCTTGGCAAGGCTCATGGCTGACCACCAAACGGCTATGCCGTTGCCATCCTTGGGGTGGCTGTGGTTATGATCCTGTGCCACCACGTCCACGCCAGATGCATCACTATGTGTTGATCCACACACCGCGTCGGCCACGGATTCCGTTTCTTTCCTAAATTTTGTTCTTGATGAGGTATTCACCATGCAGCGATGGAGTCGGATGCTGATTCTTGTGGCGATGTTCGTCACGGGGTATTTGCTGATTCTGGCGTGGCAAAAGGACTATGGTGGCGTCAATGCCACCTCCACGGCTAAAGCGCCTGCACTGGCAACGGTACACGCCAGCAATGCAGATATTCCAACCGCACCACAATCGGTTGCTGCGACAAACTCAGATGTGCCTGTTGCGCCACAAACAACGCCTGCCAACACCAAGACGGTGAATCCATCTACACCAGGCTTGATTGAGGTGCAAACAGATGTCTATCGCTTGTGGATTGATCCGCGTGGTGGGGATGTGGTGCGGACAGAGTTGCTCAAACATCTGGATGCCAAACACAACAACAAGCCGTTGGCGTTGCTTGAGCAAGATGGGGCGCGTACCTATGTGGCACAGTCGGGGTTGATTGGTACCAATGGCCCTGATGCACAGGCCAATGGGCGTCCGTTGTATCAGGCACAGCAAACACGCTATGCGCTGGCTGCTGGTCAACAAGAGCTGGTCATCCCGTTGGTATTTCAAGCGCCCAACAATGTGACCATCGTCAAAACCTTTGTGCTCAAAGCCGGTGAATACCCCATCCAAGTGGGCTATCGGATTGATAACCGTGGTACACAACCGTGGCAAGGTCAGATGTACGGCCAGCTCAAGCGCGACAACTCGATTGATCCCAGCCAAAATGCTCAAGGCATGATGGGGATTGCAACCTACTTGGGCGGTGCATGGGGCAGTCCAACCGAAAGCTACAACAAACTAGCATTTGATGAGTTTCAAGAAGAGGCACTCAATCAACCGGTCAAAGGCGGTTGGGTGGGGATTGTGCAGCACTACTTTGTGTCTGCATGGATTCCAAGTGCAGCCGATACAGTTACTTTGCAATCACGCCACGCGGGTGGTTCGAACGTCATTGGCTTTGTGGGGCAAACCATCCAAGTGGCACCCAATCAACAGGCTGACCTACGCGCAACGTTGTATACAGGGCCAAAGATTCAATCTGAGTTGAAAACTTTGGCGGAAGGGCTAAACAAAACCGTGGACTATGGTTGGCTCTGGCCGATTGCGCAGCTGCTGTTTTTGGGTCTCGATACCATTCACAAGGTGATTGGTAACTGGGGCTGGGCGATCATTATTTTGACCGTGGTGGTCAAAATTATTTTGTTCCCGCTGTCTGCCAAAAGCTATCGTTCGATGGCCAAAATGCGCGTGATTGCCCCAGAAATGCAGCGCATGAAAGAAGAGTTTGGCGAAGACCGCCTGCGCTTTTCTCAAGAGATGATGGCTTTGTATCGCCGTGAGGAAGTCAATCCCTTGTCGGGTTGTCTGCCTTTGCTGCTGCAAATGCCGATTTTCTTGGCCTTGTATTGGGTGCTGATGGAAAGCGTGGAGCTGCGCCATGCGCCGTGGATGCTGTGGATCAATGATCTGTCGGCGATGGATCCGTGGTTTGTGTTGCCCCTGATCATGGGCGTGACCATGTATGTGCAGCAGATGCTCAATCCTCAGCCTGCCGATCCGATGCAAGCCAAAGTGCTGCGTTTGCTGCCGATTATTTTCACGGTGTTCTTGCTGTTCTTCCCTGCCGGTTTGGTGTTGTACTGGATTGTCAACAACCTGTTGACCATTGCTCAGCAGTGGACGGTCAATCAGCAAATCGAAAAAGAGAGCGCAGCGAAAAAATCTGCCTAACAGTTGGTCTATAATCCTCCGCCCATCAGGTCACTGGTGGGCGGATTTTTTTGTGAGATTGATCATGCTCAACACCCAAGCCACCATCGCCGCCATTGCTACACCCCAAGGTCGTGGTGGGATTGGGGTCATACGGCTCTCAGGACGCGCTGCAAGCGCGATTGCAGCCCAACTGACGGGTAGACCCCTACCCCCCCCTCGCTACGCGCAATTTGCCGCGTTTTTGGATGCAGACGGTTTGCCGATTGACGAAGGCTTGGTGTTGTACTTTCCGGCACCCCACTCGTTTACCGGTGAAGATGTGGTCGAACTGCAAGGGCATGGCGGTGTGATGGTGCAAAATGCCCTGCTTTCGCGTCTGTTTGAGCTTGGGGCGATTGCAGCGCAAGCCGGTGAGTTTTCAGCGCGAGCGTTTGCCAATGGCAAGCTCGATTTGGTACAAGCTGAAGCAATTGCTGATTTGATTGATGCGAGTAGTCAAGCAGCCGCACGCTCTGCGGTACGCTCGCTGCAAGGGGTGTTTTCTGAGCGCGTCAACAGCGTGCTAGAGCAGTTGATTCATTTGCGCCTGCATGTGGAAGCGGCGATTGATTTCCCCGAAGAAGAAATTGATTTTTTGGCGGATGGCAAAATTTTGGCGTTGCTTGAAGGCGTGCGTGAAGCGATCCGACAGGTACAAGCCTCAGCACGTCAAGGGCAGTTGCTACGGGAAGGCTTGCAGGTGGTGATTGCAGGTAAACCCAATGCCGGAAAATCAAGCCTGCTCAATGCATTGGCAGGAGTTGATCGGGCGATTGTGACCGATATTGCGGGCACCACCCGCGATGTGCTGCATGAAAAAATCACCCTCAATGGTTTACCGATTACCCTCACGGATACCGCAGGTTTGCGCGACACCACCGATGTGGTGGAGCAAGAAGGCATCCGGCGTGCGTATCGTGAGATTGAGCAAGCGGATTTGCTGCTGCTGGTACACGATGCGGTCACGGATCACGATCCCTTGAGCTTGGCGCAACAGTTTTTTGCCAATCAAGCTGATCCCAAGCGATTGATTTTGATTAGTAATAAATGTGATTTGTGTGGGATTGCGCCGCAGCAGGTGCAAGAACATGGCTTTGATCGGATTTGGCTGTCGGCCAAGCGTGCTGAGGGGATTGACGGTTTGGTCAGCCTGATTAGTGCGCGTGCGGGTTATCAGCCCGAAGAAGATACGTTTATTGCGCGGACACGCCATGTCGATGCAATGCGCCGCTGTCAGGCGTATTTGAGCGATGCGCACGAGCAGTTGGTGGTGTATCAAGCCGGTGAGTTGATGGCTGAGAGCCTGCGCATGGCACAGCAGGCGCTGTCTGAAATCACCGGCGAGTTTAGCGCCGATGATTTGCTGGGCAAGATTTTTGGCTCATTTTGTATTGGCAAATAAATCAGGCTGGTGTGTGATGGGCAATCTGGAGTAAATACTGCCCATAACCATTTTTGCCGAGTTTCTCGCCCAATTGTGCTAATTCGGCTGCTGAGATAAATCCGAGTTGATAAGCCACATATTCGGGACAACCAATCTTGGTCTGATCTTTGGCTTCAGTTGTTGCGATATACTCACCTGCCGCAAGCAAAGATTCATGAGTACCCGCATCAATCCAAAAACCATCATTCATCATTTGCACTTGTAGTTGGCCGCGCTGCAAATACACCCGATTGACATCGGTGATTTCAAGTTCGCCACGCCATGAGGGTTGAATCTGTTTGGCAATCTCGACCACATCAGCATCATAAAAATACAGACCGGTCACCGCATAATGCGATTTGGGCTGCTTAGGTTTTTCTTCAATGCTGATGGCTGTACCGACCTGATCAAACTCGACCACACCATAACGCTCAGGGTCAGGCACATGATAGGCAAAGATGGTTGCCCCTGTAGTGGTCTGGTTGGCCTGTTGCAGCTGCTTGACCAAAGTGGGGGTGTGAAAAATATTATCGCCGAGTACCAACGCCGCAGGATGACCATCCAAAAAGGTTTCACCCAAAATAAACGCTTGTGCCAAGCCATCGGGGTGCTCTTGTAACTGATAAGACAAGCGAATCCCCCATGCTGAGCCATCGCCGAGTAGTTGCTCATACCGCCCCAAATCTTGCGGGGTCGAAATAATCAAAATCTCGCGAATACCCGCTTGCATCAAAATGGTCAGCGGATAATACACCATCGGTTTATCATAAATCGGCAATAAATGCTTGGACATACACAAGGTGGCTGGATATAGGCGAGTTCCAAATCCACCCGCCAAAATAATGCCTTTGCGTGCTTTCATGTGAGATTTCCTTGATGATATTGGGTTTGAATCCACGTGCGATATGCACCACTTTGTACGCGTGCCAACCAGTCGGGGTGCTCAAGATACCAAAGGATGGTTTGGCGTAAACCAGTTAAAAAATCCGTTTGGGGGATAAAACCAAGTTGCTGTTTGAGTTTGTGGGTATTGACGGCATAACGTCGATCGTGACCAGCGCGATCAGTGACAAAACGAATTTGTGTGGTATAGGACTGTCCATCGATACGCGGTTTGAGTTCATCAAGTACATCACAAATATGCTGAACAACCGTGAGATTGGGGACTTCATATTCACCACCAATATTATAAACTTCCCCCACCGTGCCTTGCTGCAAAATACAACGTAGTGCTGCACAATGATCTTGTACATAAATCCAATCACGGATTTGTTGCCCATCGCCGTAGATGGGTAAATCTTTGCCCGAAATGGCATTGAGAATCATCAGGGGGATCAGTTTTTCGGGAAATTGATACGCACCATAATTATTGCTGCAATGCGTGGTGATTACCGGCAAGCCATAGGTCTGATACCATGCCCGTACCAAATGATCACTGGCAGCTTTGCTTGCTGCATACGGGCTATTGGGTTGATAAGCATCGGTTTCGGCAAAGGGCGCAGCCTGTGGTGTGAGCGAGCCATACACCTCATCAGTGGACACATGCAACAAGCGAAATTGTGCTTGTGCACAGGCAGTGAGCTGTTGGTGATAGGCACGCAATTCTTCAAGCAAACAAAAAGTGCCGACAATATTGGTTTGGATAAAGTCATCTGCCCCATGAATCGAGCGATCCACATGCGATTCGGCAGCAAAATGAATCACCGCACGTGGTTGGTGCTGAGTCAATAATGTACTAAGGGTCTGGCGATCTAAAATATCCGCTTGGACAAACTGATACTGCGGATGATGGGCGATGGATTGCAGATTATCGAGATTACCTGCGTAGCTGAGTTTATCAATATTGAGGATTGGTTCGGTACACGCGCTCAGCCATGCATGGATAAAATGACTCCCAATAAAGCCGGCACCGCCGGTCACAACGATCATCAGATGAATCTCCTGTGGCTGATGTGATGATCCATCACATGATGGATCATACAACACCAAGGCTGTGGATTGAGGCTTATGCCCATGTTGCAGCAAAAACAGGGTTGAGACTGGTTTGCTGTTGGCTAGATCGCGAGGTTTGTCCGAAGGTGGACGCGGTCAAGATACAAAGATGTCAATTAAAATGTGTGCTGAATCATGTGAAGGCTATAGCCGATCAATCAAGGCTATAGCTTAAATTGTGGATATGTCGTTAGGCCGTTTTGCGCAGTTTGGCAAAATAAAATCCATCACCGCCTTCTGCTACGGGAAACAACTGCCGCCCATGTGGTCTAGCCTGTCCCCAATCAGCTTCAATCGGTACTTCAACTGCGCTGGGTGTGCGCGCCAAAAACGCCCCGATTTGCTGCTCATTTTCGGCTTTGAGCAACGAGCAAGTCACGTACACCAGTTCACCGCCCACCTTGAGTTGTTTCCACAAGTTGTTGAGCAATTTGGCTTGCAAACGCGCCGTCTGCTCCACATCCCCTGCTTGGCGTAGCAAGCGAATATCGGGATGACGGCGCAATACGCCCGTGGCGGTACAGGGCGCATCCAGCAAAATCGCATCAAACAGCTGCTCGGCTTGCCATGTCGCGGCGTTGGTGGCTTTGGTCACCACGCGATGATCCAGCAGTTGCAAGCGATCAAGGTTTTCTGACACGCGCTTTAAGCGTTCGGCATCGCTATCGAGTGCGGTGATGTGCGCCAGATCAAATGATTCCAACAGATGAGCCGTCTTGCCACCTGGTGCGGCGCAGGCATCCAAGACCCGTTGGTTGGTCAAATCATCAAACAACTGCGCACAGAGCTGGGCGTGGTCGTCTTGTACCGAAAACCAACCATAATCAAAACCAATCAAACTTGGAATATGCGTGGCTGCGAGCAGCCGAATCCCGTGCGGGCGAGCGGTCGCAACGGCCTCAATTTGGTTGAGTTGTAAGGTTTTGAGGTATTCATCACGCGTTTGTTGCTGAGCATTGACACGGATAAACAACGGCGCTTCACAGCGCAGTTCACGCTCAATCGCGCTGGCATGCTCAGGCCAGTCTTGGGCAAGCGTGGCATCCAACCAAGCAGGTAGCGTGCTGGTGCTGTCCAATTGGGCTTCGAGTGCCGCTTGCTCACGTAGACAACGCCGCAGCAGCGCATTGACCAAGCCAGACGCTTTGAGCTGACCGAGTTGTTTAATCGCCTCAACGGTTTCGCTAATTGCCGCATGCGCAGGAATACGAGTATAAAAAATCTGATACATGCCCACGATCAGCGCCGCATGCACACGCAGATCACTTAAAGGTTGTTGCAGCATCGGCTGCAACACGCGATCAAGTGCGCACCAATGCCGACAACTGCCCAGCACCAACTGGTGAAACAAGCCACGATCTCGATCATTGGTATTGTTGAGGGCTTTGCTAAACGGGCTGCTGCTCAAGGATTTGCCTTGATTGACCATCACCAAAATCCGAATCACTTGGGCGCGTAGGTTGCCATGTGCCACCGGATTGGCGTGGTTGCGGATGGGTTTGCTCATGACAGGATGTCCCCGAGTTGGATTTTGTTGGCTTGGAACATCTGGACGGGATTTAGGGGCTTGCCCCCTGCCCATTGCAGTGAGGTGAGACGAATCAAGCGGCCATCGCCGCATACTACATTGACGCCATATTTGCCCACCGCCGTAACCGTACCGGCCAGTTGATCAGAAGTACCGTCAGTCAACACGGCCGACCACACGCGTAAGGTTTGCTCGCCATGCTGACAAAATGCGATAGGCCACGGCTGCAGTCCGCGAATCTGCCGATCAATCTGTGCGGCAGGTTGTGACCAGTCAATCTGGCCTTCGGCTTTGGCGAGTTTGTGCGCATAGGTGACCAGATGTTCATCTTGCACGGTGGCAGCGGCTTGATCATCGGCGAGATGCTGGAGGCTTGCCACAATGGCGTCGCCACCCATGATGGCTAAGCGGTCGTGCAGCGTGCCCGAAGTATCAGAGGGCAAAATCGGTGTGCGTACCACGCGCAGCATATCGCCAGTATCGAGTCCGGCGTTCATTTGCATAATGGTAATGCCCGTCTCGGCATCTCCTGCCAGCAAGGCGCGATGAATCGGCGCCGCGCCACGCCAACGCGGCAAAATCGACGCATGGATATTGAGGCAGCCCAAGCGCGGGATATCCAGCACCGCTTGCGGCAAAATCAAACCATACGCCGCCACCACCATCACATCGGGCTGTAGCGCGGCCAGCTGTGCCTGTGCCGCCAAGCCTTCAGGCGTACTGGCCCTAAAGTGCAACGGTTGATAGACCGGAATATCTTGGGCAACTGCCAATTGTTTGACCGCAGAGGCAGTGAGTTTTTGCCCACGCCCTGCGGGGCGATCGGGTTGGGTATACACCGCAATCACGTCCATCCCTGCATCCAGCAGCGCTTGTAGCGCAGTCGCCGCAAATTCAGGCGTACCTGCATAGACCACTTTTAAGGACATCAGCTTATCCCCCTCAACCCTGTATTCAAGGCGCGTAGTGTAGAGGAAAAGCGGATTCAAGTGGGCAGCAACCCCGCTTGATCAGGGCTAAAAAAAAGCCCCGTCTGACGACAGGGCGAGGGCTAAAACGATGAATTAAGCGCCAGATTTGTCCCACAGCGCACGCAATTTGGCTTTGATACCGCGAGCGCGACCAATCACCGAGTTGGGCAGTGAGTGAACCGCGATACGAAGCATCACTTCACTAAATTGCTTGCTAAACGAACCCGTGTTGTAGTGTTGGCCGTATTCGTCACACAAGGCACGCAGCTTAGGCGCCATTTCTTGATAACGATTGGCTGGGGTATCAGGAAACATGTGGTGTTCGATCTGATGGCTCAAATTGCCACTCAAAAAGTGGAAAATCTTGCCGCCAGTCATGTTGCCTGAGCCTTTGAGCTGGCGTAGATACCATTCAGCTTTGGTTTCTTTGCCTGATTTATCTTCAAACATTTCCACATCTGAGGTGAAGTGACCACAGAAAATGATCGAGAACGCCCAAATGTTACGAATCAAGTTGGCGGTGATGTTGCCTGCAAGCACCGGCAAAAACATCGGGCCGGCAATAACAGGGAACAAAATGTAGTCTTTGCCACCCTGACGCAGTGCTTTTTTCGCAAAATTTTTGCCTTTAGCCAGCGACTCTTTGAGGGTTGCACGGCCTTCGACCACATCCTCAAGGTGCATACGTTGTAATGCCAGTGACCATTGAAAGGTTAGCATCAAGAACGTCGCATTGGGGATGTTCATGAGGAAGCGTGGGTGCCACGGTTGCGCCTCAGTCATACGCAGCAGACCGTAGCCAATATCATGATCTTTACCGATGATGTTGGTGTAGGTGTGGTGCATAAAGTTGTGCGTGTATTTCCAGTCTTCACCTGCGCACACGGTATCCCAGTCGTAGGTTGCACCATTGAGCGATGGATCGTTTAGCCAGTCATATTGACCGTGCATCACGTTGTGACCGAGTTCCATGTTCTCAACGATTTTGGAAACACCCAGCATGACACTCGCCAGCAACCATACAGGGGGAATCCAGCCACCAAACATCAGCATGGTGCGGCTCGCAATTTCGGTATAGCGTACAAAATCCCGTACTTTGTAGATGTAGTCGGAATCTTCTTTGCCGAGTTTGGCGTGTACTTCGGCGCGGATTGCATCCACGCGACGGCCAAACTCTGCCACTTCTTCGGCGTTCAATACACGGCTTTTTTTGCTAAACAGTTCTGGGGCAACATACAAGTTCATGGTCATATCCTCAAATGAATCAATACGGTTTGCAGTGGGGTTGATTACAGATCAATCTCGACAGGACTGACCGCTTCAGACACACACAATTTGATTTGGACGTTGGTTTGATCGTTGATCTCACCGGTCACTTGGTTGCGCACCGCACCCGATACTTTGGTACAGACGCAGGTATTACACACACCCATGCGGCAGCCGTGCGCAGGCTTTAAGCCAATCGCTTCGGCACTGGCGAGCAGGTTGCCTTTGGCTTCAAATTCACGTTGGCTACGACGGAACACCACGGGCATAGCAGCAGCGTTTTCATCGACTTGGACAGGCAAGAAGCTCTCTTGCTTCAAGCGATCTGACCAGCCACGTGCTGCCCAGATGTTGCGGGTGGCTTTCATCAAACCGGGTGCGGCGCACACATAGGTGTCACGATCAGCGGCATCAGGGCACAGACGATCCAAGGTTTCTTCATCAAAGAACGCAGGTTTTTCGGCGCTATCAACGATCACATGCAGGCTAAAGTGGCTGTAGCGTTGCTCCAAGCCTTTGAGTTCAGCCAAAAATGCGGGATCGCGTGAGTAGTAAATCAAGCTGACCGGTGCAGTCGATTGATTCAATGCTTGGCGCAGCATCGGGATAATCGGGGTGATCCCGCTACCTGCCGATACAAACAACAGCGAACCCGTTTCGCGGGGCAACACAAACTCGCCAGCCGCTTGGGTCAGGTCGATGATGTCGCCAACCCGCGCTTGGGTGGCGAGGTAGTTGGACACACGGCCTTGTTTTTTGATGCCGAGGACGATTTTGTCTTCGTTGGGTGAGCTGACGATGCTGTAGGCACGTTGTTGCATCACGCCGTCGATGCGCACGCTGACCATCACGAATTGACCTGCGCGATGACCGATAAATTTGTTGTTGGTGCTCAGGGTGACTTTGATCATGCCATCGGCAATCGGCTCAATCGCATCAATGCGAGCCATCACACGTTTCCATGTCCACAGCGGATTGACTTTAGCCAATACAAAATCTACGAAATCTTCTTTAATCCATTCTGGGCGGTAGCTAGTTTGAATCATGGTAATGGCCTCAAGCGTCAAGGGGGGCATTCGTTAACGTCGGCTTCGATCAGTTCAGTGAACAGACGTTATGTTTGTGAACACATGTACACTAATATAACCGGTTTTTTAGTTTAGTCAACACTTGTTCACTGAATTTTTTGTCAGCCAAAGCGTGCACGTTTTTTTACCGTGATTGTTGCCTGTCGATGCTTGAGCTTTGCTAAACTCAACATCCTTCAATGGTTAATTTTTTTGGTCTGAGCCTATGTCCCTTCGCGACGAACGCAAGCAGCAAAGCAGACAAGCATTGCTTGATGCCGCATTGACGCTGAGTACGTCTGGGCGCTCCTTTAGTACCATTAGTTTGCGTGAAGTGGCACGTGAGGCCGGCCTTGTGCCCACCGCGTTTTATCGCCATTTTCAAGATATGGATGAGCTAGGTGCAGATTTGGTTGATCAAGTGTCGCTCAGTTTGCACCATTTGATCAAAAGCCTGCGTGAAGGCTATGGCCTCAAAGCCCCATCGAAAACACGGATGAGCATTGAGCGGTTTTTTGCAGCCGTCAACGACAGCCCACTGCATTGGGAGTTTTTGATTGGTGAGCGTTGGGGTGGCTCCAATATTGTGCGTGGTGCGATTGAGCGGGAGATCCACTTTTTTATTGATGATCTGTCGCAAGATATGCACAAACTACCCGATTTTGAACATGTCAAAGATCATGAAGATTTGCGCATCATGGCGGAGATTTTGATTAATTTGGCGTTTTCGTGGGCGATGACGTGGCTGAATCTGCCCGAAGAACAGGTGCTGCGCGACACTCAGCAAGAACAACTGATTAGCCGGACGACGCGGCAAGCACAGTTGTTGTTTAAAGGTATTTCCAATTGGCAAAGCCCGATTAAGACGGTGAATCCAGAATAAAAAAACCGCCAATTTGATGGCGGTTTTCTCAGGATGATCTATTACTTCGCTTTTGGTGCACTCGCCCGCTCTTTGGCGATCAAGTAATTGACCACTTGTACCACTTTGGCATCTTCGCCTTTAACCACATATTTGGCATTGACCACCACCGCAGGCACGCCTTCAAGCTTGTATTTCATCGCCAAAGATTTGGACTGTGCGACTTTGCCAGTCACCGCAAACGAATTAAACAAGCTATTGAAACGATTGGCATCGACCCCAAATTTTTGATAGAAACTGGCCAAACCAGTCTGATCAAAAATCCGCTGATTTTGGGTGTGGATGGTGCTAAACAACGCGCCATGTACTTTTTCGGTCATGCCCATCAGCTCAACCGCATAGTAACCACGTGCATTTTGCTCCCAGACCGGATTGAGGGCAGCGGGTGTACGCACAAAATTGACGTCAGCGGGTTTGGTTTTCAGCCAACCTGCAATATGCGGCTCTAGTTTGTAGCAGTGCGGGCAGCCGTACCAAAAAAACTCGCGGACTTCAATCATCCCTGCTTTTTCGACCGTCCCCGCAGGGCTTAATACCGTATAATCTTTACCAGCAACAAACGGTTCAGCAGCCATGCTGATGCTTGACACTGCGCTCAATGACCATAGCGCCGCAGACATTGCCAGACGTTTCATGCTTCGGTTCATCCTTAATCTTCATCAATCAGATGGATCAGAGCATAAGCCAAAACCGCCGCCTAGTCATGGAGGCTGTGTGAAGTTTTTTCGTGCAATGTCAGCGTCTGTGCAT
>CALFYA010000095.1 GCA_937952925.1 uncultured Moraxellaceae bacterium | reverse complement strand
CGACGCCGACTGTTTTGCAGTGGCTCAAATGCCTCATGCACAGGCAATGTGCCGCCACCCAACTGAAATGAAATCTGCCCCGTCGCCGCCAGACGACCCATTAGCAATAAAATCTCAGCATCAGGCCAGCCAAAGGGACGTTTGGCAAAACGCTCTACCACATCTGACAACAGGATGCGTTCATTGCCATTGGCGCGTAGCACAATATACTGCTCTACCTCACGCAAGGCCTTGGGATTAGCCGCTTCTGCATCGAGTGACAGCCCAAGCTGACCAATGTCATCCACGGTCAACACCGCGTTCAGCTCTCGCCACGCATCGGCTTGATAATGCTGTAAATAGGCCAATTTGGTATATGTATTTCTCAGCAAATAATCGCAAGCATCGTATAGTCGAGCTTCTGGAGCGTTGCTGTTGACGGTCAAGTGCTGGCCGAGGGCATAAACTTCAGCATGGAGTAGCATCTCTTCAGCACGCGCACATAAGCGTTTTTGTCGTTCTTGGTTTTCACGACCACGATCCGTCAAGATACGGCTCAGATCCACTTGTGAAGCGTCATTATTCAAGCGAATAAATTTTTCGGTTTTGAGAAAAGTGCGTAGCTCATTAAAAAACTGTTTGTCATCCGCGATTTTGATAACGATCTGACCCTCAGCTTCTGCACTTTTATTGATACAACCTGCATCAGTATACAACGCATAGTCTGTATTGAGTGGCGAGATGATCTCAACCTTGAGGTCGGCATCATACTTGCCATCTAAAGGGTGTCCATCGAGATAGCGGCCAATGGCATAGTCCACTTTATTGAGCTGATGACGATGTTTATTGTTGTCTCGCCAGATATCCTTAAAGATCAGTGTGGCAAACTTTTTGTTTTCCTCAGAACTTGAGAGATCCGTTGCTTTAATTTTCTGGGTAACATCGCGCTCTTCATTGGTCAAAAATAAAAACTCATCCCCATTACGGGTGATCAAACTTTCTTTTTCCAAGCGTTGTAGGCTTTCCTCAATCCGCTTACGCAGTGCCAGCTTGTCCTCATCAATCTGCTCAATCGAGAGGGTGACCAAATTGTTCAGTGTCCCCTTCACCAGATCGACATAACGAATCATAAACAGGGTACGCAGCATGTGCACATCGAACTGATCCAAGGTGGGATGGTTGCCCGCCTGATCAATCGTGCGTTTGACAGCGGTATCCAAAAAGCCCTCGACTGCACTGTAGAAACGGTGCATAGGCACCAATGCGCCAACCGCTTGGGTCGAGATGGCACTAGCTGCCATTTGGAAGGCATCGAGCATTGAACGCTCACCGTAGGCAAGATGCGCACCGGTTGCACCAACTTTACGAATTTCCTCAAATACTTTTTGCACCAACTGAAAGTGATAGGGCGCAAACGGATAGTTGTTTACAAAACTCTCCACGGTGTCAAAGTTTTTGAGGGTGGGGCCAGAGCGATCAAATGCGATCTGGTTTTTGAGAATATCCCCCTGTTGCTCAAAAACCGCTCTAAGCTGTTGCTCTGCTTCTGGTGTTTTGCGCAGCAAACGCTTTTGAATCACTTCATCTGTATTAGAGCTAGATAACGACAAACGTGTCTTAAACCGTCCTGCAATCTTAGAAAAGTCATTGGCTTTGGACGCTGACAACTCACCAAGGACGGCATCCATATCGGCCTGAGACGTCACGATGATCCATGCGCGGCCGCGACAAATCGTACCGAGGTTCTCAGTGATCGTTTGTAGCGTGAGCATCAGGCGGGTATCACTACCAATAAACTGCCCCACCTCATCGACCAAAAACAAGACGCGATGCTGGGGATCTTTGCTATCCAGATACTCTTTCACCCAGCCACAGAAATTTTCAACCGATACGCTAAACGTGCTTTCCGATTGCTCAAACCATTTTTGTGCTGCGTCCGCTGACAGGTTGAGGGCTTGCGAAATTGCTGTCTGTACATCATCTTGATAAAACTGATAGGCGTCTCGCTCTGCAACCCATGACGAGCCGCTCGATGCCTCAAAGGCTGCTTTAAAGGTGTCATACACCCCTTTTTGCAGCAGATGACGCTCCATGTGTGCAATATGTGGATGATCACCACTAAAACCTTGATGCTCGTTAAATACCCGTAAAAAAACGTTCAGGATCGGATTACCTGCATCATTTGAGCTGGCTTTACTGTCGATGTTAAACAAAATCACATCGGCATGATGGCTCACTGCTTTGTGAATATCCGCACGAATGAATGCATCTCGAATCTTATGTTCGTCAAAAAAATCGACGGCTCGACGCTGTTGCCCAGCGGCATCTTGTGCTGTTTTGTTGGCTAAAATATACGATAAGGTTTTGAGAAAGTGCGACTTACCTGAGCCAAAAAAGCCTGAGATCCACACACCCACGCGGTTGGCAACCGATGGATCACTCAGATCAGTACCATAAGACTGAAAAAAGTCTCGAAAATGTTTTTCAAGCTCATTGGTGACCACATATTCGTCTAGCTCTTGATAGACGGTGGCATTGTCATCTTGATCCGCCTTTACCACACCGTTGATTGAGCGGTCGAGCGGCTTTAAAAACAGTTGCTTGATATTCATGATTTCTCGTCAACGTCCTATTCATCAGAGATAAAGCTTAGGGAACCAAGCGAAACGCACGGTAATAGTTGTTGCTTGGGATCTTGCCAAACAAACTCATGGCCTGACCGCTATACTCGCCTGGATAAAACAGCACCACAGGTTTATGCCCCAACAAGGCATGAAGACTATTTAAGAGGTGATGTGCGCGTAATAGCGGCCACACAGAGCCCACACCGGTGATCAAGATGATGTCTTGATCAGTCGCGGCATACTTCTCGGTCAGATAAGGGGCAAACTTATCCATGTGCAAAGGGCCTTTGAGTGCCTTGATTAAGGCCTCGTCGCCTTTCTCTCGCTGCATATCGATGGCTTTTTGCAAAAACTTTCGTTCGTCTAAATAGCTTAATAAGCTATCTAAAAGATTAATGTTGATCACTTTCAGATGCTGGTGCTTTTGAGCCAGCATATCTTCGAGAAACCGAGTGTATTCACGCACACTCAGTTCATCCTCTGGCGGATAGTCAAAAATCCAAAACCCAATTTCATTCCCAAGTCCTTTGCCATGCAGAAACTCTGCCGACAGAATTTTGTCTGGGATCTGATTGAGCCGCTCATACAGTTGAGTGTTCATGTGCGCTACCTTGTCATCTCGTAGGCGAGATGAACTCCTACATCCATGTTGCGATCTCTAGACATGTTTTAATCCTCATTTCTCCATGCTCTTCGAGCATCATCTTGATTTCTGGCCTAATGAGCACCGTTTGTAAGCGACATTCACGGGTGTTATTGAGATACCCTGCTTCCGCAAAAATACGGTAAGCCACTTGACCTGTTTTCTTCTGTGTGGACTGTGACCAATCGTAGATCGAAGGATCTCGGTGCGCACAATCCGCCAAAAACTCTGTCCACAGATAAGCAGCCAATTGCTCTGACTTCGACCTGTACGCATCTTGCAAAGTCGTTTCCATAAACTCTATGAGCATGAGATTACGCGCTAAAACTGCACACAGTGACACTTGGGTCGCCAACTCGTCATCTCCGTCCCTGAGTGCTCGCCAAAATGGCGCAGATAACAGCACCAAACGCTTACGAATGGCTTGTGCATTACGCTTAGCAGAAGCAGGCGATCTTTTTTGCAGGATATTATCGACACGAATAGCTTGATCCCACTGCTCAGACGTTGCGTTCGCCAGTAAGAGGTCTGCAATCATGCGGCTTTCTCTGACCATCAAAGAGCCACCAACCATGTCACCATCGTAATGAAATTGCCGTATCAACGCTCATTACTCCCACGCATTTGTATCAAACAAACAAGGTGCTAGTCTGGTTTTATCGGTTGGTTGCAGCACAATCGGAAACTTCAGTGCATTTGTAGCCTCGTCTGCTGTGATCGCCGCTTGATAACGCTGTAACGTGTAGTGAACCAATGCCTTTCTCACTGTGATCTGCAATCGACCATCTGGCATCCCGAACTCACGCTCAACCAAGGCTTGTTGCGCCACACTCAGTTTGGGGGTTTGGAATCAAATTAAATGATATCTGCTCTTCCCAATACCGATCAGTTGTTAGATCTGGTGCGGCCTCTAATGCTGGTTTTGGTGTGCGATCAATCCGAGACACCATAAAATCTCTAAACTCATGATGACGATGGCAATATGCCCTCACATGCCACCGAAAGCCGGTGTAAACCAAGGTATGTGGAGAAATGACTCTTTCAGTCCATGTTGGATTGTTCATGGAAGCGTAAAGAATTTTTAAGCTCGTTTTTTGACGACATGCTCTCAATATCTCCCGCACAATTTCTGGTCGAACAGTTCGATCAGGCAATTGAACAGCAGCAAGGATCCCATCAGGCTCAAAGACAACAGAGATCGCCTCGTGGGTCAAACCTGAGAAAAACTCAAGATACTCACTGATATGCCCAACAGTTAAAACCGGACGAAAATCACCGACTGGAACGTAGGCTTTCACGCGATGATCATGATACAGCGCGTTCGGGTTGTGGAACTTTAAATAACGCTTGATGTCTGACGATGCCTGTTGCCTGCTAATCCCAAACCAATTCATCAGCCGATTGGTCACCAATCGACCTTCCCAGTAGGCCAACAACTCGATAGCCCTGAGTCTTAACAAAACCTCATGTTTTTCGTCGGCCATCGTCTGACTCAAATATAAAATGCGCTACTAGCGTAGCGTACAAAAATATTACTGTAAATTTTATTTACATAAACGCATATTTTTGTTTTGGATACAACAGACTAAATGCCTATCTCACAACACAAAACCACGATTTAGTATGCGCTGGCAACAATTTACTCAACACTTAATCTCTATGTTAACGTTGAACAGATCATGTCCGATCAATTACTTTTGTCCATCAAACTCAGCCTCAAGCATCTCAACACTGGGCAGCTTGTCACGCAGCGAATCCGGCAAATCCGGTGACAGCGTATAAGTCGCCAATCCCATCGGTTTATTCACATCCGAAAACGCATACTCAGCCACCACCCGATCTTTGCTCTTGCACAGCAGCAACCCAATACTTGGCGCGTCACCCTCACGGTGCATCTACCGCTTTCAATAAAAAGCATGATGTATATACACAGTATACACCATACTTTAAATACACACCATTTGAAGATGCGTCTAAAAACATCTCCTCATTCATCCCTTCATGGCGAAGGAATAAATCGGCAACCGAAAAGATCTGGGAAGAAAAAGAAACTCATTTAGTGGATGGTGTATACACACCATATTTCACATATCCACCATATCTATGATATAGATTTTAAGTTTAAAACATTGAAAAATATAAAAAATTTGCGTGGTATGGTGTATACACACCATAGTCATCGTATTATTGATATGTCTTTGCTATCACTAAGGTTGTCGTCAGCAATCCAATTCGGCACTTGCTGCTGGACTGTCGGATGCTGACAGAACAACCTCCTTGTATGCATGCTCTAATGCATCGAATAATTCTGTAGGAACACGATACTGATACTGCTTACGACGATTAGCTGAGATCTTGCCGTGTTGATCCAAACAAAACATCACCAGCTTCGCAAGCTCAGGTTGTGCCACATCAAACAACCGATCCATGCGTCGATATAGTTCGTCATAGTACTGTAAATACTGTGTTTCTTGTTTGAGATGGTGTTCTATCGCCTGTTCAACAGCATTAGCCATAAAGGTCACACAGTCGGTGGCATCCCAGTATTGATACAACGACGGATGTCCATGAAACTCAAACGCAAACTGCTCTTGATCCACGTAAGTGACCTGCCAATAATCTCGAGTCTTTGCAGACCATGACTCAAGTGTTGCCTTATAGATGGCTTCTTGCTGTCGTAATACCGTCGAGACTGGTAGCAGCAGACCATGACCTAATGCGCCTTGCTGACATAAGACCTGATGGAATAAAAATCTCGATAACCGTCCATTGCCATCCATAAACGGATGCAAAAACACAAAACCAAATGAAATGATGGTTGCCAATACCAATGGATCAATGCCTTGCGGTGGATGATTGGCGATCGACATCAGTTGTTGCATGAGCTGATTGCACAGTTGTGGTGTTGGCGGTACATAACTGACGCCTAACGCACCACGCAGTCCGTTGCACAGATAATTTTGCTCAGTACGAAAGGACGCCGCTTGGTCATACACATTACTGACCACTGCATTTTGCAAGTTGACCAAATAGTCTTCATCTAACTGACGAGGTAAATGGGCTTGCTTTAATAGACTGACAAATCGACTCGCCTTATCAGTACTAGGCAGCTCCTGCTCAATCGCATAACTGCTTCGGGTTTCATCCAAATATGCCCAAGCCAAGGTTCGATTCAACAGATCTTTGGGAAGCTGCTCAGTGAAGTCATGCGCTCGTTGCAATAAGTTTTTATGGAGTAGCTCACTCAGCTCAGAGGTTTTACGCAAGGTCACACAGTAATCGAGTGTGCCTAAACCATTAAACACAATGCGCCATCGTGGATCGCGTATACCTTGACTCGTCACATAGATAGTTGGGTCAAACAACGCAACATAATTAGTTCGTAATGAGCTCACTTCTCGCTGGATTTGGCGCTGAGTAAAATGCTCCCACAAATAACATGCCTTGCGTAGGTACTGACTGGTTGGACTCTCTGCAACGGCCTGACGCAAAGTTGGCTCATCAATTAATGGCAGGGCTTGTGCCAAAATGCACAAGTTAACTCCCTCGTATTTGAGTGCAAACAACACATGCGATAATGGGCAAGCAGTTGTTGGTGCAACAGATGGCGGAATGGCAAGACAGTCGCCAATTTTTTCCACTCGTGTGACCGGTCGGACTGTGGCGTACTGTCTCGGCATTGGTGCTTTGACTTCTGCTAATCCTGCCAACCATCCATAACCAACTTGCATTGAAATGTTTCTCCGCCCAACAGCAGGATGCTT
The DNA here is from genome assembly GCA_937952925.1 of uncultured Moraxellaceae bacterium. Taxonomy (GTDB): domain Bacteria; phylum Pseudomonadota; class Gammaproteobacteria; order Pseudomonadales; family Moraxellaceae; genus CALFYA01. The sequence goes on along the minus strand of CALFYA010000095.1, from coordinate 15,391 downwards.
TCCAGATTTTTTATACTGTACACATTTTTTTTGTGAAAAAATCAAAAATGCTTATATTTTTTGTGCAAGCCACATGATGACACAATCATGGCTTTACCTTTTTCAAAGGTATCAAGCAACCATACACATAGAATGGTGTATATACACCATATTGAATGTAGCAATCATATGATAGATATGGTACATAGCCACCATGGTGCAGTGTGTTTTCGTCAACGGATGTATTTATGATCTTATTGATTGGTGGTGAAAAAGGAGGGACTGGCAAGAGTACCCTCGCCAAGAACATTGCTGCTTATCTACAGCAACAAGGCAAGGACATCATCACGATTGACTCCGATCCACAGGGGACGTTGTATCGCTGGGCGGCTCGTCGCAAAGACAACCCTGATGTACAGCCTATTTTGTGCACACAATTGATCGGCTCTAAAATTGCCAATGAACTACGCAGTCTTGCCACCAAATACGATGTAGTTTTGGTGGATGCTGGTGGGCAGGATAGTGGTGCATTGCGTGCTGCCATGGTGGTTGCCACCCATATGCTAATTCCTGTACAACCCAAATTTAGTGATCTGGAAACACTGCCGCACGTTGCAGAGATTCTAGAAGAGCTGGCCAACTACAACCCTCATATCAAATACCGCACGGTCATCACCATGTGTCCGACCTTGCCAAGTCAGGCGAAGGACATCATCGATGCGAAAGACTTCTGCCAATCCGTTGGTATTCCTTCGCTCAATGCGATTACCCACAATCGCGTGGTGTATGACAATGTGAACGCCAATGGATTGACGGCCATCGAGTCAGATAATCCAAAAGCGCAACAAGAAATTATCGAAATCGTGCAAGAGTTCTTAGGGGTATAACCATGGCCGGTAAATTTGATGCGATCAAACCAAGATCTCCTGTGAATGAGCCTGACCCTACCGCGTTTATTGAAGCAGGACTGCAGCGATCAGAGCCCGCTGTCGTGGTTGAGTCAGTTCAGCAGCGACAAGCTCCCAAGAAGCGAATTAAGAAACAGAAGATGATCATCATGTCTGATGAGACTGACCAATGCTTGGAGCAAATGATCGTTGACCTCATGCGTTCTCATCCAGAGCAGCATCGACAACTCAATCGATCATCTTTGATTGCGGCAGCCATTCACTCTTTTGCACAGCTCTCTCAAGAACAACAGATTCGAACACTACAGGATGTCGAGTAGATGGTGTATATACACCATCTAATATGTATGGGGTATATGAGCATGGATGAGTGTAGTCTTGCCATTACAAATGGCTTATACACTCAGCAGATTTTCTTTGTGGTATTGAGGAAGGTTTTCGGTTGTGTGGTGATGGATTTCACTCTAAAAAATCGAGTAGGCTCTCAAAGATTCAGTAATTAAATGAAGCATCAGGGATGATATGAATATTGATCTGAAAATTGCACCTGTGGTGAATTATGCAGGCACACAAAACTTTATTGCGCCTTTGCAAGAGCTGTGCATCACCAACACGACTGAGCAAGTGTGGCAAGACCTCGACATTCGTTTGAGTGTAGATCCTGAATTTGCTCAACCCTTAACCATAAAGCTTGCCCAATTAGATATTGGGCAGCGCTATCAGATTGTACAACCTGAATGGCGGCTGAACCAAGATTGGTTGTCAAAACGTTCGGAGTCGATCAAGGCACATGTGTTTGTTCAGGTATGGCATCAGGAGCAACAACTGACGCAAATTGCCTGTCCGGTTGAGGTTTTAGCATATAACGAGTGGTCGGGTTTTCGACAGTTGCCTGAATTACTGGTGGCGTTTGCACAACCCAATAGCCATGCCGTCAGCGAGTTGCAGCGTAAAGCCTCAGACAAGCTACTCAAACAATTCGATGCATCGCTGGATGGCTACCAATCACCTCACCGCGAAGCGGTCATGCGGCAGATTGCAGCGGTCTATGCAGCCGTGAGTGACTGGCAGATTCATTACGCCAATCCACCGGCAAGTTTCACTGACACAGGACAAAAAATCCGTTTACCCCATCAAATTCAGCAAGACCGGATGGGAACGTGCTTAGACACCTGTATGCTGTTGGTGTCTTGTCTGGAGCAAGTGGGTCTACATCCATTGATCTTTCTGGATCAAGGTCATGCTTGGGTCGGTTGTTGGTTGATCGATCAACATTTGGCACAGACCAGCGTAGACGACGCTGCTGCGATTCGTAAACGAATTGACGCGGGTGAAATGCTGGCGATTGAATCCGTAGGGGTAACACCACAAGCAGGGATGCCTTTTGCACAGGCGGTTCGTGCTGGCGCGGAGCGTTTGTCTGAGGCCAAACAGCAGAGCTTTCAGTTGGCAATTGACGTGCGACGATCAAGGCAGGGCTTGAAAATCCTGCCATTGTCTTTGCCACAAGATCGTGTCAATACTGTGTCAGAGGAATTTGAGCAGCCAAAAGAACAATGTATTGATGAGGTTGGCTTACCGCCCTTGAGTTTAGACGTGATTGTCAACTCAACCAGTGATGTAGAGACTGATCGCAGCCGGATTGATGTTTGGCGTTCAAAGTTGCTTGATCTGACGTTGCGCAACAAGCTGATTAATTTTAAACCGAATAAGCAAAGCGTTCCGCTGTTTACCTCACAACCCGCTGCCATTGAAGATTTACTCGCACAAGGTAAAAGTCTCAAGCTCAAGTCATTGCTGGATTTAATGCCAGTTGGTGATCCGCGTTCTAGCGAGCAGCAATCTCGCGCCACCCAAGCCAACCTACAACAGCATTTGGCTCAGCAAGGATTAGGTAAAAACGAGCTGATGGCTGAACTGTCTGGCGATGAGTTGGATAAGCGTTTGACGGATATTTTTCGGACGGCACGTACAGCGCAAGAAGAGGGCGGTGCGAATACGCTGTTTTTGGTGTTTGGCATGTTGCAGTGGAGTGACCACAAAGACAGTAGTCGCAAAATGCTTGCACCGCTATTGATGGTTCCGGTGTCACTAGAGCGTCAATCGGTCAATAGCAGCTTCTCTTTGCGTCGGCACGATGATGATAGTGTGGTGAATCCGACGCTGCTACAACTCCTTGAACATCAATTCAATCTCAAAATCCCAAAAATTACTGGTGCATCGGAGTTGCCACAGGACGAGTCGGGTCTTGATGTCGATAAAATCTGGTCACTTTTCCGTAGTGCAGTGGTTGATCTATCCGGTTTTGAGTTGTTGCCGACCGTGTCTTTGGGCATGTTTTCTTTTACCAAGTATCTGATGTGGAAAGATCTGACGGATCGTTTAGAGCAGATCTTAAAAAGCCCATTGGTGCGTCACTTGGTCGAGCGTGATGAACATGCCACTTCACCACTGGCACAGGGTCAGTTTATTCAAGAAAATCAGCTTGATGAGCAGCGACGACCGCATGATCTTTTTGTACCCGCCGATTGCGATAGCTCTCAGCTTGCAGCAGTCAATGCGGCAGCAGATGGCTTAAGCTTCGTATTAGAAGGCCCACCCGGAACGGGAAAGTCACAGACCATCACCAATATGATTGCGGACGCATTGGCACGTGGTAAAACCGTGCTGTTTGTGTCGGAAAAAATTGCAGCGTTGTCGGTGGTGCATGACCGCCTGAAAAAACTGGGGCTTGCACCATTTTTGTTGGAATTGCACTCTGCCAAAGCCAGCAAGGCTGAAGTGCTAGGGCAGTTTGATCGTGCGTTAAAGGTCGGCACACGTCACCACGTACAGGACTGGCAGCAGGAAGCTGACCGCCTCAATCGTATGCGTCAAGATCTAAATGCTTATGTGAGCGCATTACACCAGCGGCACAGCAACGGCTTGACCGTATTTCAAGCGACCAGTCGATTGATTTGTCATGCAGATTATCCGGCGTGTGGCTTCGGCTGGAATAGTGCAGCGACTCACACAGCGGCGTTGCTTGACGACATGCGCGAGACTGTTCGAAAAGTTGCAAGCATTGCCGAATTGGTTCCATCAGCAGATCAACACAATCTCAGATTGATCCGGCAGCGTGAATGGCTACCGCATTGGCAGCGACAGCTTGAACAACACTGCCAACAATTTCAGCAGGCAGTGACCGGATTAATCGACCGGAGTGACGCGGTATCCGAGTTGCTTGGATTGCCATTAAGTACGGCAAGCCTTGCAGACTATGCACAGTTTGATCGCCTTTGCGGTGTGTTGTTGCAATACCAGCCAGACTATCTCAGCCTACTTCAGGCCACAGAGACTGCCGAACAGCCAGACCTGACTAGCCTGCTTGAAGATGTTGCACGGCAGACACAAGCGTTACAGTCGCTCGAGCAACAACTGAGTGCAAATTGGTCACTTGAGATCTGTGAGCAGCCTGTGAAAGCCCTGAGCAGTGCATGGCGGCAAGCGAGTGGTTATTGGTTTTTTAAAAAGTGGCTGGCGCAGTTTAGGATTCGCAGTGCACTCACCGGTTTTCATGTGCAAGGCAAACGTCCAAAAGCAGAGGAAGTGCTGCCGTTATTCGAGTTGATCAGCAGCACACAGCAGGCGCGTATTGAGTTTGAGCAGATTGCAGCACAAGCCAAACAACATTGTGGTGTACTGTGGCAGGGTCAGCAAACTGATTGGCAGCGATTAGCACAAGCCAAAGCGTGGTTGGTCGAATATGAGCAGCGTCTGGTTGACTTTTTTGGACTAGCGCTTGAGCAGCACACAGCATTTAAAACCAAGATGTTGCAACAATTCACCACAACACCAAAAGCATTACAAGCTTCGCAGCCGAGTGGCCGTTTGTTGATCGAGTGGCAGCGGGTCTACCATGATTTTTGTGAGCAGCACCGCTTGTTATTAGGCGTTGTTGATTTAGAGCCTGATGATTTACAGATTTCGACGATGTCAAATGCGCTAGCAGAGCTGCGTCGGGTGGTGCGGGGTTGGCAGGATTCGCTGGGCTACTTGCGCGACTGGTGTAACTGGCAACAAACCAAACGAGACAGCGAGCGTCTAGGCTTACAGCCATTACTGTCGATGCTCGATGCTGGACTGGTGGCTTGGTCACACGCACCACAATTTTTTGAATACAGCTATGCAGACTGGTGGTTAGGGCAGGTCATGCAGCAAACGCCTGTGCTCACCCGTTTTGTTGCTGTCGATCATGAGCGTAAAATCCAAGAGTTTCGCGAGGCTGATGCGCAGTTTGCTGAGCTGACGCGGCAGTATATATACTCAAAATTGGCAGGCAAAATTCCGGCTAGTGACTTAGCACCACCGCAAACGCCACTGGGTATTCTCAAGCGCGAAATCCAAAAAAAGAGCCGCCATATGCCAGTGCGTAAGCTACTGTCCACCACAGCGGATTTATTGTCGCATCTTGCACCGTGTATGCTGATGTCACCGTTGTCGGTTGCTCAGTATCTCGATGCTGCCAGTACACAGTTTGATTTGGTGATTTTCGATGAAGCTTCGCAGATTCCAACTTGGGACGCGATTGGGGTGATTGCCCGAGGTAAGCAAGTCATCGTGGTTGGCGACCCGAAGCAGTTGCCACCAACCAGCTTTTTTGCAGGCAGTAGTGACTCAGAGACGGTAGACGGTGAGGTAGACGATCTGGAAAGTATTCTGGATGAGTGCATGGGTTCGGGCATGCGCGTGCATACCCTGAAGTGGCACTACCGTAGTCAGCGTGAGTCCCTCATCACATTCTCTAATCGACGTTACTACGACTCCCAATTGATTACTTTTCCATCACCCGTCAATCCAGACGATGGCGTGATTTTTCATCCGGTCGTTGGTACATATCAGCGAGCAGGCGCTCGCAACAATCGACAAGAAGCTGAAGCAATTGTGGCGTTTATTCGCCAGCATTTTCAGTCCGATCAGGCTGAAATCAAATCTATTGGGGTGGTGACGTTTTCACAGGCACAGCAAAAACTAGTCGAAGATCTGTTTGATGCCGCTAGACGCCAAGACCCTGCATTAGATCGACGGATTCAAGCACAACACCAAGAACCCTTGTTTGTGAAAAACCTTGAAAACGTGCAGGGTGACGAACGCGATATTATTTTGTTTTCAATTTGCTATGGCCCAGACGAAGCAGGCCGTGTATCCATGAATTTTGGCCCACTTAATCGTGATGGTGGGCATCGCCGTTTAAATGTCGCGATCACCCGTGCCAAAACGCAAGTCCATATTTTCTCGACACTACATCCCGATCAGCTGGATCTGAGCCGAACCAAGGCACGTGGCATCGCCGACTTAAAGCACTACTTGCAATTTGCGATACAAGGTGAGTCTGCACTGATTGCACAAACCGCACCGACAGGTTTAGCACCCGATAGTCCATTTGAAGTTGAAGTCATGAACTACTTGCAGGATCAAGGCTGGCAGGTGCATTGTCAGGTCGGTTGCTCAAGTTACCGAATTGATTTGGCTGTGATTGATCCAAGAGCAGAGGGACGCTACTTACTCGCCGTTGAATGTGACGGTGCAAGCTACCACAGCGCGGCGACTGCCAGAGACCGAGACAAACTCCGTCAGATGGTATTGGAGCGACTAGGCTGGACGGTGCATCGGATTTGGTCAACCGAGTGGTGGAACAATCGTGCGCGTGAACAAGCACGCCTGATTCAAGCCTTGGAACAAGCGATGTCTGTGCAGCCTGATCAAACGACTGTTGCTCAGGTGGCCGAAGAGACTGAGCAGGCCACAGATGAGCAACGTGATGAGCCATTTATGGAGCTGAAAGACTGGTCTGATGCTGAGGTAGCATCCTCAACACCGCCGACGGTGAAGCAGATAACGACGGTTTTGCCATACACACCGACAGATCTGCCGATGGCATACGGGGATTTTTTCTTTGAGCCGACTGAGTCAAGAAAAATTCTTCAAATGATGCGACAGGTGATTGCACATGAAGGGCCTGTGCTCGATCGCGTGATCATGCGACGAATTACACAGGCATATGGTTTTAAGAGAGCAGGTAACCGTATTCAAGATCGCTTATCCGGACTGCTTGCTTCAATCCCGACCCGCTCGACACATTTGAGTCAGCCTGTATATTGGCCCGATGATGTGGACGTGAGTGCTTGGTCTGATATTCGCCTGATGGGAGATCGGGACTTGTCCGAAATTCCAGTTATTGAAATGGCCAATGCTGGGCGAGCTGTTCTTGCTTTGCTGGTTGTTGCGGATGAGTCGATTGTCATCCGTGAAATGGGCGTCTTATTCGGAGCAGGCCGCGTCACACGACAAGCTCAAGAGAAACTGCGTGCGGGGCTAGACTGTTTAAAAACCCAAGGTGTGGTCGAAGAGACTCCCAATGGTTTGAAGTTGCTTGCAGAATGAGAAGTGAGACAGCTGGGAAAGCGCTTTCTTGGTTGTCGATTCACTGCGAGGGTAAAGAGTACACGCATCATATAGCACGGTAGGTTTGGTAGAGATCATTCGTACCCCATCCCAAACGCTTGAGCATAAATTTGAGCTTTCAGCTCAAATGGCTTTTGCTTTTGTGATATTCCTAGAGTGATTGAAAAGTGATGTGTTGAGGTGTGGCTTATCCCAAGCTCACGTTATTTTTAATTCTTTTTTTAAATCTTCAGCACAGCTTGCGACCATTAACTGTACGCGTGCATCTCGACAACGCTTTTCAAATTCGAGCCATCGGTTATTGGTTGGATGGCTAGCACGGTTTTTAATATGGGGGGACACAATCAACACTTTGGTGACTTTACCCAAGCCTTCGCTCGACGACGACAGCTGCGCCTCAAACTCACCCAGCGTTTTGCCCTGTGGCAAATCAGACTTAATCTCAAGTACATGTACTTGTTGGCGGTGCATCAGTAAAATATCGGTTTCTTGTCCCTGACTTTCGCCTTTGGCCAATTGCACACCGGCCTGCCATTGCTGGCGATTAAATCCGATGTCCAGCAGCCACTGCTGGATGAGTTGTTCATACCAGTCACCACTCACCCACTTTTGCCATGCATGGTTGGTCTTAGCGGGTTTGTGCAAGAATTTGAGCGATGGAATGTTTAAACCGTGCTCATCCCAGCTCAATACGGCTGATGCCTCGTTCTCGGCGACGAGCTGATTCAAACGACGGCAAAAATCTTGTAGCACGTTTTTATCAAGTGCCAAACTTGACCACTCAACATGCACCTGTGGCTGATCTGTCGGGTTTTCATACCAAATACGATTGAAGATCGACGTGAGCGCAGGCCACGGATTATCTAAGGTTGCCTGTTGCATCGACTGCGCATCAAGCCGCAATTGCGCCAAGGCCAGACTGTGAGGATGCTTGAAAATTGGATTAGGGGTGTGTTGATTGAGACGATTGACATATAAGCGCATGGCATCCGTCAACTCAACATGTTGAGACGTCAAATCGAGCGGCTCTTGCAACTGCATCTGTCCATCTGCATCACGTTGTAACCGATCCAACCAGACTTGCGCAGCATGCGACTGAAAGGGCTGATAATGCAGTTCATCCCACGGATAGGCTTGGCTGATCAACATCGACAGAATTTTCGTCCCACCCGTCACATTCAACGCCACTCGCTGGTCACTCCAACTGGCGGTATACAGTGCAAACGATGCAGACAACCAAGCAGCGACTTCGTTCGCTCGCTCACCTTGCAGTGACATTTGGGCAGAATCGCCGATTTGATGAATATCGGTTTGCGGCAGCTTGCTTTGTAACACTTGGCGAAAACGTTGCGCTTCGACTTGCATCCGTTGGGTGGCAATCAGCCACACATGATGTGGCTTGAAGTATAAACAGGCACGCAGCTCGGCAAGGTTATGATCCGACACCAACACCACATAATGATCAAATGTTGTGATCGTCACAGCCAAACCTCTAGCGGAAGTTAAACGGCAAGCACTGGGCAAGCGTGGTATACAGCAGATCAGGCTGTTGCTGTTGTTTGAGTTGTTGCCAAGCAGTTGTCGGCAGATGTGGCAAATGCTCAGACAAGCGTGTGACGTGTTGATCAATCAATGCTTGGGTCAACACTGGCACACCTAGCTGCATAGCAACTTGTGCCCACATGGCTCCAATCCATTGTAAGGTCGATCCACTATCTGACTCAAAACAAGCATCGACGGCATCTTGCCAAAATGCCTGAGCGCGTTTGGGCTGTTGTGTCTGCCAAAGTAACCAACCCCGCCATGCTTGAATCAACGGCCACGGATGTCCGTCTGCGACTAGCCAGTTCTGTTGATGCTGCAAATACTGTGTGCGATAGGCCAATGGTATCGATGGATGCACCAAGACGCGTAGCAATAGGTGATGCGCAAAACGATCATCGGTTGTGATGGCCAGTCGGTCGATGACCGAGCTTAAAGAACGCCCAAAATGCTGTTGTATGTCGGACTCAAGTTGCGCCACATCGATCTGGGCGTGCTCAAGTTGATTGATCAAGCGATAGGTGCGTGTTTGAGCCATTTCACGCGCTTGGGTGATCGGATCCGTCAGCAACCGTGCTTGGGCAAGTGCTTGGTCAAAATACTGCTCGGCTTGAGTCTGCTGATGCAAAAATGCGGCATGCTGCCCTAGGCTCGACAGTACCTTGACATAATTGTGACGCCCTTGTACGGCAATCGGCTGTGCTGCCCAGTGCTGCACGACTTCGCGTGCAGTGTCAAACTCAAACGCATTGGTTGCTGCAACGGCTACACGCAAATGCGCCTGACAGACTTCGGGTGCCACCTCATCGGTGAGTTGCTGCCCCAGTTGGATGGCTTGCTCTAGCAAGCGCAAATCAAACTGTCCTTGATGATTGGCTGCCGCCAGCTGCGCAGCCACCCACTGCAATTTTAGTCGATCAGGCAACCGACGCTCTGCAGGTTGATAAGTGGTTAACCACTCAATTGCTGCCGACAATTCGTCGGGCTGATACAGCTTGCGATTTAGACGCGCTTGCAATTCTTCAAGATACGCTTGCCACTGCGTAGGCTGTTGGCTTACATGCTGCCCCAATTGCTTGAGCAACGGATGCAACACGCTGCCCTCTGGCTCCAAACCGATTTGACTCACCACGCCATACCATGCTTCAGGCGATAAGGCTTGTTGGCTGTCGATGGCAGCATACAAACGCTCAATCGCTTGGTCTGAAGGCCGCAAAAAGCAATGCCCTAGATATGAAGTACGTTTGAGCCGTTTTTGATCGGCACAGCCCCATGTGTAGGCCAGCGCATCGACATAGCCGTTGGCTGGATGATCGTTTTTATGGGTAAAACCGATTTTAAGCTTGAGCTTGGCAAAGCGTTGTGGATCTAAGCTTTTAAGCTCAGACAACATCAATTGCTCAATGGCATACAAATTGACTTTTTTATTAAAATCGCCACGTTGCTCAATCAGCACTTGGACTTGGTTGAACTGATGAGTAGACAGCGGTAAAAGGCGCAAGACTACACGAATCAAACGGTGTATGGCGCTAAACCATTGTGGGCTTTGCTCAATCAACTGATCTTTGATGGTCAGCCCCAATACTCCGACAGGATGCTGCAACAGATGTGCAATCGCTTGGTCAACCAGCTGAGGATCTTCGTCAGCCGCATGAAAACCATTTTTTAGGGGTGGCAAACTGACTTTACCCACAGGAATGGCCAATGCCACCAGTCTACCCAATGCACGATCTTGCATGTTGCTTTGCGTCGGGGCGTCAAAGTTGGTTCCTGTTTCATCGATCAAAATATCCCAACGATCATGTTCAGTCAGATGCCGAATACTATTGGGATGGTAACCTTCTCGAAGATCTGGAGTTTGTATTTCAATAATACGATGTGCAGCTATGATTTTTTGTTCATGTTTAGATTGCCAGTTCAAGCGTTTATCGAGCTGCAGCTGTAAGTGTTTTGCAACCTGAGGATCAGCATTTTTCAACTGTGCATCGAGCCACAAGCGAAACTCTGGTGTATCCCCCTGCTTTAGTCGCTGAGACATCTCTTGTTCGATCTGATAAGCATGCTGCGCCAAATGACACTGCTTCTGTGCTTGGTCTAACAGGGTTGCATCAACGGCATGGCGCTGTGCAACTTCTTGCATCAGTTCATCAAGCACTGCGCGATGCTGATCTGCACCCCAAACTGTATGTAAAAATAATTGTTTGAGGAGGTAAGACGTCGAGTCTTTGCTATAGCGCGTGTTGATCAATACAGCAGGCTGTTTTGGTGCGATGACTACATCAGTATCGACAGTGCTCGCTAAAGCTTCAGGCGTTGATCGATCAGCAGGTGATGGTGTCGATTGAAGATCTACAGAAATGACCGTGTATTGTTCTTGAGTAACGGCATTTCGCCAGCTTGCGTCTGCACCCTCCCCCTCTTGCAACAATCGCTGTGCATGCGGCCAGCGCAAAATCGATGCCAAGCACAAGATGGCTGGTGTATTGGGATGTGCACAAATGACGGTGGCTTGCTCTGGATACTGCTGCAATTGCTCTAGCACAACACTGAGCTGCTTTGATGCAGGCAATGCCACGTTGACGACTGGCAGATTGGTGTCTAAAGCGTGAGGCAGACCGATATTGACGGGAGGCAGTACAACAACAGACATAAGCAATCCAACGCTTCCTTGTGATGTATCGATTTGACCGTGCGCTCTGTGAGTGCTGTTGTTTTCAAATCCTGCGATTTTTTAGCACAGTTTTGATCGGTTGTCTTGCTCTGATTTGGATGATGCGCTGTTTTGAGAGATGAGCGTTCGATCACCGAGTGACTCAAAAATAAGGGGAGGTTTTGGCACAAAACCTGATTTTTTGCTCTTTCCAAAAACATCAAAAAAAATCTTCGCGCTTTTTTATTTTAGTAATTTTAATAATTTTAAGTAATTTTAGGAGTCCCGATTTGAACGATGAATCAATGACTTACAAGACGATAAAGGGAGGTTTTGGCACAATAAAGGGAGGTTTTGGCACAATCGGCATTTTTTGGATAAAAAACATATAAAACAGTAGTTTGATTGATTTTGATCAAAAAGGGAGGTTTTGGCACAAAAGCCACATTTATCCCTGCAATCCAGCGACGTCAAAAGGGAGGTTTTGGCACAAAAACGCTGCTTTTGTATCCACAAAATAAATTTTGTAAGAAAAGTTAACAGGAACACAAAAAGGGAAAATTCTGCTTTACATTCCTTTTTTGAAAACGGTATCTAACGCTGTGGATGATATGCAGATCAAAGAGCAAGATTTAGTCGTCACTTCCAATCGCTATGTGGAGGCGAGCTATTTTTTTACCGCCAACGAAGAAAAAATTATCTACTGTGCGATGGTGTCGGCGCGTAAGTTGACCGTGGTGGATCAAGATACGTTTATCGATGTGTATGCACATGATTTTGGTGCACTCGTTGGGCTAGACGACCGCGAGGCGTTTCGGGCGCTCAAGCGTGCATCGGCGACCCTCAAAAAGCGTTTTGTGAGTTTTTTTGAGCCAGATCCGAGCACCGGTCAACCTAGTGAGCTTGAAGTGCCGTTGTTTACCGCACTGCGTTATGTCCCATCAGAAGGGGTGATTCGGTTGCGCTTTACCAAAGAGATCATTCCGCATTTTATGCAACTGATTGGGGGCAATTTTACTCAGCACGAAATTGGCTATCTGGCGCGGCTGAGTAGTGTGTATGCGATTCGCTTGTATCGGATGTTGCATAAGGAGCTGTGGAAGGCCAAGCCAATTGATATCGAGCTTGAGGAGCTGCGTTATATGTTGCAGCTTGGCGATAAGTATACGGCAATCAAAGATTTTAAGATCAATGTGATTGATATTGCGGTGCGTGAGATCAACCAAACCACCGATTTGACCGTGTCTTATGAAAACATCAAGCATGGACGCAGTATCACGGGGCTACGCTTTTTGGTGCGCAAAGATCAGCAGGCTGATACAGAGCAAAAGGTGGTAACAGAAACCCCCGTTGGTTTGACCGAAAAGCAAGCGGCATGGTTTGCCAGCAAGCTGGCCTCTGATCCGGTGTTTGGGAGTGAGCATGCCCTGATGGGAGAAGAAACAATGCAGTTTATTGAGCGCATTCGTCTGGCCTTGTTGCAAGCGGATGCGATCCAAACCTATCGGCCATATTTGGAAAAACATGGTTTTCAAGAAGACAGGCTGTAGGGTCTGTTGTTGTGATGGCACACTCAAGAATACAGCCGCACCAGCGTATCTGGTTGATACTGTTGTGCCAGCATCATGACAATCCGCTGACCGATGCAGTTGACCAGCTCGGTTAGGTTGCGGTTGCCGTCGATGTGGTGCCAGCGAATCTGTGATAAACCCAAGCAATCGGCGTGTTCTTGCAGGGCGTGATAGGCGGCACGCGCAGCATGTAGACGCTCAATACATTCGTCTTGTTTGCCATAGTGGCGCTGACGTGCAGCCAAACGCGGCAACAGCGCTTCATCGGCAACATCAAGCAAGATCACATGATCAGGCAGCGGAATCACCCACTCGATACGGCGCACATAATTCACATAATGACGCGGTGAGATGCCCAAACGCTGCGTTTGATCCCAACGGGTCACCAAGCTGGTCAAGATACTACGATCACCGAGCACTAAGCCTCGATCAAAGTCGATTTGGGCAGCGTGATAATTGGAACGCGCGGCATACAAGGCTTGGCGAAACTGATCATCTTGCTCAAATCGTGGGATGGTTGCCAATTCTTCCCACCAGAAATGAGAAGGCATGGGCTTGGTTGGACTGAGCAGTTGATAATCTATCTGTGCCAGCTCTAGCCAGCCGCGCAAATGCGTCAGTAGGGTACTTTTGCCCACGCCTTTGATGCCTTCTAGTGCAATATACATCGCGGTGCCCTCATCGGTGCGCTGATGGGATTAGACCAAACCTGCGGCTTGACGCGAGGGATACAGTGCTAGGACTTCAATATCCCATAGGCGAGAACCAATACGGATTGACTCAGCGATATCACCCACGTGTAATCCGTACACAGCAGCCGCCAAAGGCGCGTTGTAAGCCAGTTTTTGTGCCGACAAATCGGTTTCTTCAAATCCAACAATCTCCCATGTTTCGGTGGTGGGCTGGTCGGCGTCTTCTGCCCAGCGTTGAAGGCAAACCACGGCACCAATCGCGACGTCATGTAGGGGGCGCATCCCCTCCACAATTTCAATCACTCGTGCTTGTTCGATTTGCTCGCCCAAGGTTTTGACGGTGTGGTTGAGATTGGCCTCAAGCTGCTGCATCCGATTAAATTCGGGGTTGTCGTGCCAGCCGTCGCCTGATAGCTCAAAGGCCACTTGGCGATGCTCACGCACTTGGGCGTACTCTTGTTGTTTGTGCGCCAGCTGCTGCTGCAATTTGGCAAAACCCACAGCAGTGACCAACACGGGCATGGTCGATACACAGTTCATGCAAAAACTCCTGTCTGGGATGATGGGGATATGATCAGGCCAAACGTGGTGTGGGCATGGCAAACAAAAGCTTGTGTGTCGCTGGCATCGTATTGATGGAGCAACTGCGCTAAGCCCACACAGGCCGCAGCATCGGGCTGAGTTTGCTCGCCATGTTTGAGCCCATGACGGGTCTGGATCACATGGCTGAGTGCGTCTAGCGGCAAATACGCCGCACAGCAGCGCAGCAAGGTCTGGTGTGGCTGCACACTGGTGAGGGCATAGCCTTGGCGTAACAGGGCAATGCTGATGTGTCGAAACAACCGATCATAGCTGCACAAATAATCCGCCGAACGCCGACGCAGCCGCGCAAGGCTGGCTTGCTCTTGTTCAATCAGATGCTGGGTATGTACCACCGCAGCCAATTGACCGAGCTGTTTGAGTTGTTTGAGCAATTGAGGGTTAAACATGGGCGAGGGTCTCCAAGCGGTATTGTTGTAAAAAGGCCTGTAGCGCGGCTTTGAGCTGGGCGGGGCTGGTGCGCGGTGGCTGCACGTTGGGGTCGATACCAGTGCTGATGGGAATCAAGCGTGTGGTGCCTTGTCCGGTGGGTGCGGTGCACATCATGGTGGCGACTGTGGCGGTGCCTGCATTGAGGATGCGGTGCAAGCGCAACTCTGGCATGACATAGGCTTGACCGGCGCGATGAGCAACATGAGCAGCACGGGTTAGACGCGCCATGCCGATGTCTTGTTTGTAGGCGGCGCTGCTGGCGGTGGCGGCGTGGTAGACATACTCTGGGGTGATCAAGTCGGCGGCCTGATCTGCGGGCACATCGCGCCAGATTTCGCTGTGCAGCTCGCCCATCAAGATGGTGGAGGCAAAGCTCCAGCGGTGATCGTGGATGTTTTCTTCGCAGGGCTGTCCGGCTTGCCAGATGTGTAGGCGCAGTTTGTAGCCGCGATCAATCAACACGACTTTGAGAAAACCATTGCCATGCTGATATGAGCGTGCGCTGACCTCGGCCAAAAGCTTGGGATCACGCAGGATTTGTTGAATCAGCGCGTACACTTGGACGGGGTGACA
>CALFYA010000094.1 GCA_937952925.1 uncultured Moraxellaceae bacterium | reverse complement strand
GCCTTCCAAATGGCAGCAGGGGCTATTTCGGCACAAGAGGTCGGTGCACTGGTGCCTATGCACCGTTTTTATCGTGCGGTAGAGGGTTTTTTGGATACAGCGGTGAAGCGCACGATTGATCAGGCGGGTGGTAATGCCACGCTCGATCAGTTTGATGTACAGATGCTGCGCACGCTGTTTATGATTCGCTATGTCGATCTGGTCAAGGGGACGCTGGGCAATTTGGTCACCCTGTCCATTGAACAGATTGATGAAGATAAGTTGGCACTACGTCAACGGATTGAAGAAAGCCTACAGCGCTTGGAAAAAGAAAGTCTGATTACCCGTAACGGGGATGAGTTCTTATTTTTGACCAACGAAGAGCGAGATGTCAGCCAAAAAATCAAGGCGACCGATCTGTCTAGCTCTGAAGAAAATAAAGAACTGGCCACATTGATCTTCAAAGAGGTGTGGCGCGACAACAACAAATATCGCCACCAAGCCAACAAGACTGACTACAGTATTGGCCGCTATCTAGACGGCTATCCACTAGACGGCAAGTATGATGCCGATCTGAAGGTCGAAATCATTTCCCCCTCAAATATCGACTACCATCTCTATTCGGATGCAGGCTGCATCAACAAAAGTGCCGAGGCTGACGGTCATATTTTGATGAAGCTGGCCGACGATAAATTGTTTTTTGCCGAACTGCGCACATGGCTCAAAACCAACAAATTTATCCGATTGAACAACGACGGGTCACAGGTGGAGATGGTGCGCATCTTGGCGGATCGTGGCCGTGAAAACCAAGAGCGCAAAAAACGCCTACGCGCCCGCGTCGAAGAGATGCTACTCAAAGCCGATGTCTATGCTCTCGGCCAACATTTGACGGTGACCAACAACAATCCCGAATCTAAGCTATATGACGCTTGCCGTTATTTGCTAGAAAACACTTACACCAAGCTGGTGTATATCCAGCATTATCAGGCGGATGCGTGGCGTGAGCTGAATGCGATTTTAACTGCAGATGATATCGCTCAGCTTGGATTATCACTTGATGCAGAAGCAGGCAATCCCAAAGCGTTGCGTGAGGTAGAACAGTATATTGGACTACGCGCAACGAGCAACGAGCGTACTCTGTTGTCGGATGTGGTCGAGCGTTTCGCCAAACGCCCGTATGGTTGGCCAGATGCTGAGGTGTTGCTATTGATTGGCCGCCTTGCTGCGGCAGGTCAGATTTCGTTTCAGTTAGCAGGCGGTACGTTGCCAGTGCATGAGGCATTTGAGCCTCTGCAAAACAGTCGGCGGCGGCGCGATGTGTCGATCATCAAAAAACGTCAAACCGATGAGTCGGTACTCAAGCAAGCCCGTCAGCTGACCCAGTCGCTGTTCTCATCAATGGGGCCAAGCACTGAAAAAGAGTTGTTTGAGTTTTATCGCTCAAACTTGAGCAAGTGGCTAGGCAATCTCAAATCTTACAAGAGCAAAGCCGATGTAGGGCGTTTTCCTCAGCACACCACCGCCACCATTACCCAGTCGATATTGACCCTTGAGCGTCTGCTCAGTCACAGCGAGAGCTTTGATTTCTTCAAGCAGGTGATCGACAAGAAAAACGACTATCTCGATTTGGAAGAAGATTATCGGGATCTCGATGAGTTTTTTAATCATCAAATGGGCACATGGAATTTGCTGCAACAATCCCTACAGCAATTTGGGATCAACCGTCAGTGGCTCAAGCAAGATGCCCAAGCGGGCAAAGCGTTTACCGAGTTGCAAGACATTGCTGCGGCTGCGGCACCTTATGGCCTGCTCAATAAAGTCAGTGGTTTGGTGAATCAGGTCAAAGCGGTCAATGAGCAACTGCTCGCTGAGCGGCGAGCGGCAGCGGTGCTGCGTATTGACGATTATATCAAGCAGCTCAATATTGAAATTGATAAGAGCGGTATACGCACTGCCGATTTGAGCAATCGTTTATTACAGCCCTTGCAGGCGCTCAAAACCGATCTTGAGACACATATCAGTGTTGCTGAGATTCGGATGCTGCAAACCGACACCGCAACGGAACGATTTGATGATGCGGTTGATCAGCTTGAATTGGCGATACAGAACGAGCTTGCGCGTGTTGCACGCGCCGAACAAGCCGCCCGTGACGCTGCGTTGGCTGCAAACCGCACACCACCCTCTGCCCCAAGTGCTGAGGTTGCACCACCCAAGGCACAGCCGCCTGTAGTCGCCAAACCAAAGCCAGTTGTGGAAGTGAATGTGGCTGAGATCTACAGCAAAACGTGCCAAGGCTTGTATTTAGACAGCGACGCAGCAGTTGAGCAATTTGTTGATGCGCTCAAAGCGGAGTTGCAACGTTTGGTTGATCAACAGCACCGTGTGCGTATCCGCTAATACATTTACTCCCCTCATCCTCACCTTCTGCCACAGCGAGAGGGCTTGAGGTGAGGGTGTGATATCAAGACATTCTAGGATCTGATGATGAACACCACCAACATCAAAAAATACGCCCCCAAAGCACGCACCGCGTTTATTGACGCGATGTGCAAACAAGCCGCGATTTATGGCATTCGCAAAGACGGCATTGCACCTGCGATCCAAAAAGGCGATCTGGTGTTGATTGCCGACCGACCCTTTAGCACGGCTATTGTGCTGCCGCGTCAGCGTTTGATTCAGCGCATTGAAGCGCAAGGGTTTGATGCGGTGATGGAGCATGTGGCCTATAGCTGGTTCAACCGCTTGTGTGCCATTCGCTATATGGAGCGTAAAGGCTTTTTGGATCACGGTCGGCGCGTGCTGAGTGCTGCCGATGGCAGTGCAGGTGTGCCACAGATTTTGGAAGAGTGTTTGGACATCGAGCTTGCGGGCTTGGATCAAGATCGTGTGCGTGCGCTCAAACTCGATGGCACACAAGACGAAGCCTTGTACCGTGAGCTGTTGTTGGCGCAGTGTCATGCGCTGCACCAAGCGATGCCGTTTTTGTTTGAGGCGGTGGCGGATGAGTCTGAGCTGTTGTTGCCAGATAACCTGACCAAGACTGATTCACTGATTCGCGATTTGGTGGCCAGTGTGCCCGATGAAGATTGGGATAACATTGAGATTATTGGTTGGTTGTATCAGTTTTATATTTCCGAGAAAAAAGACCAAGTGATTGGCAAAGTGGTCAAGAGCGAGGATATTCCTGCCGCCACGCAGTTGTTTACCCCCAATTGGATTGTGCAGTATTTGGTACAAAATTCGATTGGTCGGCAGTGGATGCAGACTTATCCTGATTCGCCATTGCAGCAGCAGATGCCGTATTACATTGCGCCTGCCCAGCAGTCGGCTGAGGTGCAGGCGCAGCTTGATGCAATCACGCCCAAGACACTAGATCCTGAGTCGATCCAGATCCTCGATCCAGCCTGCGGCTCTGGGCATATTTTGGCGGAGGCCTATCAGGTACTCAAGGCGATTTATTTGGAGCGTGGTTATCGTATTCGCGATATTCCGCAGTTGATTTTGCAAAACAATGTGTTTGGTTTGGATATTGATGATCGGGCGGGGCAGTTGGCGGCGTTTACGCTGATGATGCTGGCGCGTGAGGATGATCGGCGTATTTTTGAGCGCGATGTGCGGTTAAATGTGTTGGCGTTGCAGTCCTCACAAGGTTTGGATGTGGCGACCTTGTGGCGGGATTTGGGTTTGGGTAAGGCGTGGCAGTCGGAGAGTTTGGCGCTGTTTGCCGACGATACGCCAACGTTAGGTGATGACGATGCGCGTTTGCTGTTGTTGCGTGATGTGGTGGGGGTGTTTGCGCAGGCCAAGACGTTTGGGTCGTTGATTGATGTGCCTGCGGCGTGGTTGGCGGATTTGCTGGTGTTGCAGGCGGAGCTTGAGGGCTTTTTGGCTGAGTCGGATTTGATTCGCAAGCGTGCGGCGGGGCAGTTGTTGCCGTTGTTGCGGCAGGCGGTGTTGTTGGCGCAGCGGTATGATGCGGTGGTGGCGAATCCGCCGTATATGGGCAGCAAGGGGATGAACGCGGAGCTTAAAGGCTTTGCTCAAAAAAATTTCCCAGATAGTAAGTCTGATTTGTTTGCGATGTTTATGGAGCGAGGCTTTAGTCTGCTGACCGACACAGGTTTTAATGCCCAAGTGACGATGCAAAGCTGGATGTTTTTGTCTTCGTATGAAGCGATGCGTGAAAAGCTGATCAGTCGAAGCACTTAGATCGGAAGAGCACACGTCTGAACTCCAGTCACATCA